>CANRGR010000006.1 GCA_947630245.1 uncultured Clostridia bacterium
ACCCCTCACGGCGATTGCTTTCGAAGCCGTAGGCGAGCAAGCAATCGCGTGAATTAAAGCGAGCAAAGAATTTCGTGAATGAAAGCGAGCAAAAAATGTATCAAGGGAACCCCTTCTCCGCTTGCGCGGGGAAGGGGTTCTCTTATGAAGTTTTTACAGATCGTCCGCGTCCTGCGTGGGGATCTCCCGATCGTCCGTGGTCACACCCGTGTAACTGCCGAGCGTGTCCTCGTCGGAGCGCATCTTCGCTCCCCGTTTCAACGCGGAATTCTTTTCCGACTTCATCATTCGCAATGGGAGCCCGAGGACTTCTTCGCGCTGCAATTCTTTGCGTTCTTCGTCTCGCAGCCGCTCTTGTTCCGGGACGCACTGCTTTCGCCGTTCGTCTTTTTGTTCTTCATAAATTCTCCTTTTTGAAGGGAAGATGAAGTTCGACTTCGCCCTGTGACGCTCCGCACAGCGGGCAGATATTCCATGCCTCTTTGGTTGTGTGCATATATCCGCACTCGCTGCAAATCCACAGCATCGGCCGTTCCGCCTTGTAGAGGGAGCCGTCCTTGAACGCCTCGTACAGATATTCGAAGATGATCCGATGATTTTGTTCCACCTTCGCCACTTGCTCGAATTTGAGCGCAAGTTGCCCAAACCCCTCTTTCCGCGCCGTCTCCGCAAATCCGGGATAGAGGACTTCCGCCTCATCCTGTTCGTCAATCGCCGCAAAGTGCAGATTTTCTTCGATCGTGCCTGCGTGGAAGGGATAATCCGCGTCGATGTGGATGTTATCCTGACTTCCCGCATTCTGCAAGATCGCCTCGAAGAAAACCTTTGCGTGATTGGTTTCGTTTTTTGCGATCGTGCGGATGGTATCCGCAAGAACTTCGTATCCCTGCTTCATTGCCATCTTTGCCGTGAGTTGATATCGCATGCCCGCCTGACATTCCCCCGCAAAACCTCTTGCGAGATTGTGAAAGGTCTGCGTCTTGGTGAATTCCATTTCCGTCCTCCCTTACGCTAATCATTTTGGACGGGACGGGTCGGGTTTATACTTCCACTGCGGTGGCAAATTTTAGCGCCCGCCGCGGGAATCTCCCGCGGCGGGCGCTTCCTTGCATGTTACAATTTCACTTTCAGGCGTTCCCGCCCGATGAGGCAGACGAGCAGACAAATCACGCCGTCCGCCAACAAAATCGCCGCGCCGATCGCCCACCCGAGGGTGCGGAAATTCTCCACAAAGACGCGCTCATAGAACGCCGCGTCCCCTTCCGTGCGGATCTCGTAATACATTTCCACCACCGTATTTCCGCCGAACATCACTTCCCCCATGACTCCCTTGCGCAGGTTGTAGACGAAAAACCCGTCCTCCGCAATCAGCCGATCCGCCATGATCTCCACCCACACATGGGTCTCCCTCGAAATTTGCACCGTGCAGTAGTCCCGATAAAAGCAGTAGGAAATGTGCTCGTCGAACGCGTATTGTTTCTCGTATTCGATGCCCGTCCCCAGCCCCTCGGAAAGTTCGGAAAGCGGGACGGAATACTCCCCTCCGCCGACCTCGACCGATTCCATATAACGCCTGAAACTTGCCCGATCGGCAGAATAGAGCAGATCGCGCGTCGTAACGTTGACAAGGGACAGCGTAATCACAAGCGCAAGGGCGACCGCGCACGGAATGAGCCCGAAGAGCGCCGTTTTTTTGTACCGTTTTGCGTTTCGGGCGGCGATCTGCGCGCCCGCTTCGCCGCCGAACTTCCTCTCCGCACGGTGGGCGAGCAATCCTCCGAACAAACATTTTCCGATCGCAAAGAGAAAAAATACGGCGGCAGAGGCGGCAAAAACGCCTTCGCGCACCGTCCCCGCGACGATCGGAACAAGACAGACCCCTCCGAACAGGAGGGATATTCCCGCCGAAACAGCGTTCAACATGCCGACCCGTCTGCGCAAAAGCAGGCAATAGGCGCCGTAGCCCTCCGCTTCCTCGTCGGCGGAGTTTTCGGCGTTTCTCCAAAGCGCGAGAATGCAGACGGCGCAGAGGAGGAAGGTGACAAGTCCCAAAATGAGAAGGAGAAGCCACCACCGCCACCCGACCCACACGACGGTGGAAAAATCGACGTACAGTCCGAGAAAGAAGAGCAAAAGCCCCGTCGCATACGCGCCGAAGAGAATGGACGACCGCATAAAAAAGGCGTTCATCTTCTTTTTGAGGAGCTTGCGTTCCGACTTTTCGGAGAGCGCGGGACGGGAAGCCGCCTCCGCGTTCCGCTCGCCCGCCAAGATCTCGTCCGCCGTGACCCCATAGAGTTCCGCGAGAGCGGGAAGAAGGAGAATATCGGGCATCGCCGCGCCCCGCTCCCATGCCGAGACGGTGCGGTTGCTGACGGAGAGACGGTCCGCGACTTCCTGTTGGGTATAGCCGTGCGCTCTGCGGAGCGTCGCCAGAAATTCGCCGATGGATTGTTTCATGTTCTCACCTCGCCCTCATTCTACTCCTTTGAGAGCGAAAAAGCAAGGCATCGTTCTTGGAATTTGTCTATGATTCATGGAATCCGTCAAAATACAGCGAGTTTGAGTTGAAAAAAAAATGAAAGTTTTCCTTGTCAAACTCCCAAAGATGTGCTATACTGAAACTGCGCCACAACTGAATATGAATTTGAAAACATGGCTACAACTTTGGCAAGGTGTATCCTTTTTTCCGTGTTTTCGGATTCTGGAAACGGTTGTGGCGCAACACATCGGGATACTCTCTGCGGGCGTTCCCAATGTGGAGCGTCCTTATTTTTTGCCCGCAAATTATCTTATCCGAAGGAGAAAACGAAAATGGAACAAGACAAACAGAAAATCCTCAGTGATCTGTATGCGATCCGTGCGACGATGTCTCTCATTGCCGAAAACGACGAGAAAAATGCCGAACCGGAACGGCAGGCGATCGACAATTTGGAAGACCAACAATGGCATACGCAACATGAAGAAATCCCGAATTCGAAAAAAAGGTTCGTGGATACGTTATCTCAAAGAAAGAAGAACTCGAAAGATCGCATGGAGCAACTGCGCACGGAGCGAGAGCGTAAATTGTCGAAACTGCGCATGGAGCGAGAGAGAAAAGAACAGGATTATAATTTTCGCAAAAGTCTGACAAATTATTCGTTTGCGTCTTGCCTGTGGGAAACACTTTGGGATCATTCAAAAGTCGGATGCTTGTTGGGCGTAATTCTTGTGATCATGATTATCGTAAGCGTTGCACTTTGTTTTATATTGGGAGGTACATTGAGCGATTGGGCAGATTGGGCACATGATCTGTTTACTTCTTTAGACGACCAATGGTCGTTAAACGATTATTGGTCCGGCGTATTGATTACAGCCATAATTTGTTTTGCAATCATCTGTGCGTATTTTTTCGGAATTTGTATTTCCACAACTGTTTCTGTTCGAATACGTCGCAAGTTACAGTATAAGCGGAGTGAAGCGGAATTTCAGCAAGTCAATCGGAGACTCTATGCGGAATCCCAACGAGTCGATCCGGAACTGGCTAATGCGACCGAAATATACGAAGCATACAATGAAAGAGTCGGTGATGTGAAGTATTCTTGGGAATCTCCCGCTTTGAAAAATGTGAATGTGGTGACGCATTACAACGCTGAGATATTCGCATTGGTTCAGGCGCATGAAAGTGAGGTTGCCGACTTGGAGAAGAAAATCGAAAATCTTGAACTGCAAAAAGAACCGCACAACGAACGATTGAAATCCAATGGGGAAAAGGTATCGGCAATCGTTGAAAGTGCAACAAAGGCGTACCCGCTCATTGATCTTCGCGATTGGGAAAACGTTGACCTTCTCATCTATTATTTCGAAACAGGTCGCGCCGACGATATGAAAGAGGCGTTGCAACTTGTCGACCGCCAACGGCAGACGGAAATACTCGCAAAAGCCATTGCAATGGCGTCCGCGGAAATAAGTAAGACCATTCATCAATCAATGAATCGACTCGGAAACGCGTTGGCGCAATCTTTCAGCCTGCTCTCGTCGCAAATGGCGAAACAGCACGGCGAGATTTTGAAGGGCATGGAGGAGCAGACGGCGGCGCAACTCAAAGAAATCCGCGCACAAACTGCGGCGCAACAAGCCGCTTCCGAAGCGCAACTCAAAGAAATCCGCGCGCAAACGGCGGCACAGCTTTCTTCACAAGAGATGAATCGCGCACTGCTCGAAAAAATATCGGAGTCAAGCAGAGACCTTGCCGAACAAATGCGCCGCCAAATGCGCGAAGTGCATGGAATTCCCGTATAAGAGGTCTCCCCGTCGGCTTGATCGGAAAACAGCAGCCCTCCCCCGCGCAAAAGCGCGGGGGAGGGCTGCTGACACAAAAACCCTTGCTAATTTTCCATATAATCACTCCGCGAACTGTGCGTTGTAGAGTTCGTAATAGAACCCGCGGCGGGACAGGAGCTCGTCGTGCGTGCCCTGTTCGATGATCGTCCCCGCCTTCATCACGAGAATGAGATCGGCGCCTTTGACGGTGGAAAGCCGGTGCGCCACGACGAAACACGTCCGCCCCTGCATGAGTTTTTGAAAGGCGTCCTGCACTCTGAGTTCGGTACGGGTATCAATGTTGCTCGTCGCCTCGTCGAGAATGAGCATGGGCGGGCGGCAGAGCATGACGCGCGCAATGCACAGGAGCTGTTTCTGACCCTGCGAGAGCGTGCCCTCGTTGCCGATCACCGTGTCGTACCCCTCGGGCAGGCGCAAGATAAAATTATGCGCGTGCGCCGCCTTCGCCGCCTCGATCATCTCCCCGTCGCTCGCCTCGGGATTTCCCATTTTGAGATTTTCGCGGACGGTCGCCGTTTTGAGCCAGGTATCCTGCAACACCATGCCGTAATTTTCGCGCAGAGACTTCCTCGTCACCGTACGGACGTCCCTTCCGTCCACCGTGACCGCGCCGCCGTCCGCGTCGTAAAACCGCATTAAAAGGTTGATGAGGGTCGTCTTGCCGCATCCCGTGGGACCGACGATCGCCACCCGCTTGCCCGCCGGCGCAAGAACGTTGAGATGTTCGATGAGCTTTTTTTCGGGGTCGTAGGAAAAGGAGAGATCGCGGAGCGCGACTTCTCCGCGCGCCCTGCCGAGATCGGCATTCTCCGCGTCCGACGGTTCCTCCTCTTCGCAAAGAAGGGTGAAAATCCGCGACGCGCAGGCGAGCGCATTCGAGAACTCGGTGATGACTTCGGAAATTTCGTTGAACGGTTTGGTATATTGGGAGGAATAGCTGAGCAGCGAGCTCAGATTTCCCACCGTGAAGGGCGCGGCGGATCCGCCCGTTGAGAGCACCGTAAACGCGCCCGAAAGGGCGACGAGGGCGTAGATACAGGCATTGATGAAGCGGGTCGTGGGGTTGGTCGTCGAGGAGAAGAACACCGCTTTGAGACTGCATTTTTGCAGACGGGTATTGATTTCTTCAAACGTCTTTGTATTTTCCTCCTCGTGCGAGAACGCCTTGACGACTTTGAGATTCCCCACGATCTCATCGATGAACGCCGTCTGTTCGGCGCGCACCTCAGATTGTTTGCCGAACATCGAATACGTGCGCGAGGAGATGAACTTCGCCGCAAAGAGGGAGAGCGGGGTCATGAAAACGACGACGAGCGCGATCTGCCAGCGCATGAAGAACATGATGAACAGGACGCCGAGAATGGTCGCAACGCCCGTGAACAGCTGCGTGAAGCCGAGGAGCAACCCGTCCGAGAACTGCTCCGCGTCCGTGATGACGAGGCTCGCCGTCTCGCCGTAGGCGCGCGCGTCGAGATATCTGAGCGGGAGCATTTTGAACTTGGCAAAGACGTCGCGGCGCAAATCCGCAAGGACGTGATAGGCGATGCGGTTGCTTGCGATGCTCACCAGCCACTGCGAAACGGAGGCGACGGCGATACAGCCGCCGATCGCAAGAAAGATCCTCAACAGCCGCTCCGTGTCCACATTTCCCGCCCCGACGATGCAGTCGATGCCCAATCCGGAAAGATAGGGCGCCGCGAGCGTTGCGGCGACGTTGGCGAGCGCGAGCAGAACGGTGAGAACGAGAGTGAGCCAATAGGGTCTCAGATAGTGCAGAATTTTGCGGAACGTACGGTTTTTCATGCGCTCCCCCTCTCCTGCGACAGCGCGATTTCGCGATACACTTCGCAGGTCTGAATGAGCTCCTCATGCGTGCCGATTCCCGCCGCCCTGCCGTCTTCGAGCACGACGATTTTATCCGCAAACCGCACCGAACTCGCCCGCTGGGAGACGAGAAAGACCGTACAGCCGAGCGTTCTGACGGCGGCGCGCAGATTCCGGTCGGTGGCATAGTCGAGCGCGGAGGAGGAGTCGTCGAGGATGAGAATCTCGGGATTTTTGACGAGCGCGCGGGCGATCGTGAGCCGTTGGCGCTGTCCGCCCGAGAAGTTCTTGCCCTCCTGCTTCACTTCGCCGTCCAATCCGCCCTTCGCTTCGAGAATGTCCTCCGCCTGCGCCAGCTTCACTGCGCGGAGAAGTTCTTCCTCCGTCGCGTTTTCGTTTCCCCAGAGCAGGTTGGAGCGGATCGTCCCCTTGAACAGCACCGCCTTTTGCGGAACGAGCGCGATTTTTTCGCGTAGCGTCTCCGCGGGCGTGCCCGCAACGTCCCTCCCGTCGACGAGAATTTTCCCCTCCGTCGCCGCGTAAAAGCGGGGAATCAGGTTGACGAGCGTGCTCTTGCCCGAGCCCGTTCCGCCCAAAATGCCGACCGTCTGCCCTTTTTCCGCCGAAAAGTCGATGTCCGTCAGCGCGTTCGCCCCGCCGCCCTCGTAGGAGAAGGAGACGTTCCCGAACACCACCGCGGGCGCGTCCCGCCGCGGCGCCTCCTCCGGCGCAAGCAGGCTCGGCTCGCCTTCCAGATCGAGAATCTTCCCGATCCGCTTCTGGCAGGAGATCGCCTTCGTGAGCGTGACGATCAGATTCGCGAGTTTGACGAGCTCGATGAGGATCTGGGCGAGATAGTTGGAAAGCGCGAGAACGTCCCCCTGCCGGAGCGCGCCGCCGTCCACGCGGATTGCGCCGACATACAGAAGCGCGATGAGAGCAAGGTTGACGAGCGCATAAGTGAACGGACCCGTGAGCGCGGCGATCCGTCCCACCCGTTTCTGCGCGCGCAGAAGGGCGCCGTTGCGGGCGGCAAATTCCGCCTCTTCCCGCTCTTCGAGCGAGAACGCGCGGATGACCCGCACGCCCGATAAATTCTCCCGCGTCGAGAGATACACCTTGTCGAGGCAGTCCTGCGCATGGCGGTAGAGCGGAATACAGACGCCCATCACCGCAAAGATTACGAGGGCGAGGCAGGGAATGACCGCCAAAAAGACGAGCGCGGCGCGGCTGTCCACGAAGAACGCCATCGCCATCGCCCCGAACACGATGAACGGGGAGCGGAGAATGATGCGCAGAAACATATTCACGCCCGCCTGCACCTGATTGACGTCGCTCGTCATACGGGTGATCATGGCAGACGTGCCGAGGCGGTCGATCTGCGCAAAGGAGAGCGATTGCAGTTTGCAAAAGAGCTGCGATCTCAGCCGCGCGGAGACGCCGACCGCCGCCTTCGCCGCAAAATACTGCGCCGTGAGCGCAAATCCCAGCCCGAGCACGCCGAAGGAGATGAGCAGAATACAGGCATTGACGATGTACGGCTTGTCCCCGTTTGCGATTCCCACGTTCACGATCGCCGCCACGACGAGGGGAACGGTGAGTTCCATGCACACTTCGAGCAGTTTGAAAAGAGGCGAGAGGATCGCCTCCTTTTTGTAGTATGCAAGACAGGAGAAGAGATGTTTCAAGAGATCCCCCTAAACGAGAAAGAGATAGAGATAATATCCGAGGAAGGAGCAGAGCATCACACACCCCGCGAGCTTTCCGAGCCGATGTCCCTTGAAGAGGGCAAAGACGTAGAGCATCACCGCCGCGCCGAGCGAGACGAGCGCGTCCACGAGATTGCTCTGAGGGTTGAATTCGAGACTGTGGAAGAGAGACGACACGCCCGCCACCAGAAAGATGTTGAAGATATTGCTCCCGATGATGTTGCCGACCGCGATGTCCGTCTCTCCCTTATACGCCGCGATCACCGACGTCACGAGCTCGGGCAGGGATGTGCCGATCGCCACGATCGTCAGCGCGATCATGCGCTCGGAGACGCGGAACGCCCGCGCGATCGTCTTTGCCTCCTCGACGAGGAGCCAGCCGCCGCCCACGACCATGCCGAGTCCCACGAGGCAGAGGAGAATGAGGAACCACGTCCGCGTCTCCATCCGCTCGAACCATTGCCCGATTTTCCCCTTCGGCTTGTCCGCCCGCTCCTCTCCGCCGAGCTCGTCCCGCAACCGCTTGTCCTTCTTCGCGCCGACGATGAGAAACGTCATATATGCCGCGAAAACGCACAAAAGAATGAGCCCGTCCCACCATTGGAGCGCGTTCCCCCATGCGCCGAGTCCGATGAGAAGCACGCTCGCAAGGAGCAGGACGGGCAAATCGAGCACGAGGGAATTCCGCCGCACGGGCAGGGAATGAAAGAGGGCGGAGAGCCCGAGTATGAGCAGGATATTGAAGATATTGCTGCCGAGGACGTTCCCGATCGCGATGTCCGTCACGCCCTGCGCCGCGGAGGTGACGGAGACCGCAAGCTCCGGCGCGCTCGTGCCGAACGCCACGACCGTCAGCCCGATCACGAGGGGCGAAATCTTGCACTTGCCCGCAATCCCCGCGCTGCCGTCCACAAACCAATCCGCGCCCTTTACAAGGAGCACGAATCCCGAGATGAGAAGAAAGATGCTCAGCACCCATTCGCCCGCCGTCATAAACTACCCCGCAAGAAAAATTTTGCCGAAAGTCTTGTCATTCAAACGAACCGCCAAAACACGGGTCTCCCCGGGGTATGTTGCCTTGACGCGGGCGGACTACTCCCTTTCAACGGGAAAAGCGTACCACGCCGCGCAAAAAATGTCAAGCGGGTTTTTCGGATTCCGCCTCACACGGATAAAAAAATCCCATTCGGCTGAGGGGTGTCGCTTGGCGCCCCGCCCGCATTCTTTTTCACGAAGGGCGGCACGAGCACGCAGTGCGAAGTAGAGAATCCCCTCATTCAAAGCGGACTGCGTATCAGGGGATACACTCGCTCCGCGCTTTGCGCTCCGCTCGGTATGACAACGTAAGACAAAAATCCCTTCCCGCGAGCAGAACCACGCTTCTGCGCTGCGGGACTCAATTTGCCGCATACCTGCGGCTTGTTGTCTGTGCAAGGCAAACCGCGGGCGGGCGAACGGGTTTCATGAAATCAAATCGCCTAACCCCTCACGGAAATTCTTTACGAAGCGCGGCGGCGCGCCGCTTGCGGCAAGCCGCAAGCGAGCAAAGAATTTCGTGAATGAAAGCGAGCAAAGAATTTCGTGAACATCTTCGTGAATGAAAAAAAGAGCAACGGATGTTCTCCGTTGCTCCCGATTTCATTTCGGTTTTGCCGATCGGCGCGGATTCAGTTCGCTTTCAGACTCTGCAATACGGAATCGGGCGCCTGTTCATAGCGCACGAACTCCTGCGAGAACTTGCCCCTGCCCTGCGTCATGGAGCGGAGGGACGTCGCATAGGTGAGGATTTCGCCCTCGGGCGCCTCCGCCGTGACGACTTGCAGTCCGTCCACCGTGTCCATGCCGATAATTCTGCCGCGGCGCTTGTTGAGGTCGCCCATGATGTCGCCCACATACTGTTCGGGCACCGTGATCTTCATCGAACACACGGGTTCGAGAATGACGGGCTTTGCGCGGCGGATGCCGTCGTCATAGGCGAGCTTCGCCGCCGAGACGAACGCAACTTCTTTACTGTCGACGGGGTGATACTTTCCGTCGTACAGCGTGCATTTGAGATTGACCATCGGATAGCCCGCGAGCACGCCCTTCTGGATCGCCTCGCGAAGTCCCTTTTCGACCGCGGGAATGAACTGCTTGGGCACCGTTCCGCCGACGACCGCGTCGACAAACTCGAACACGCCGTCCGCCGCGCCCGGTTCGAAGCGGATCTCGACGACGCCGAACTGTCCCGCGCCGCCCGTCTGCTTCTTGTGCTTGCCTTCCGCCTCCGCCTTGCCCGTGATCGCCTCGCGATAGGCGACGGTGGGCGTGGTGAAGTCCGCGTCCGCGCCGAATTTGGATTTGAGCTTCTTCTTGATGATTTCGAGCTGGACTTCGCCCTGTCCGCAGGCAAGGGTCTCGCCCGTCTCGTTGTTCCGCACGACCTTAAAGCTCTTGTCCTCTTCCGCGAGCCGGTACAGCCCGCCGAACACCTTGTCCTCGGTTCCGCGCACCGTTGCGTTGACCGCCATCGAGAGGACGGGCTCCGGGAATTCGATGGGATCGAACTTCACGGGAGCGTTGAGATCGCACAGCGTGTCGCCCGTGCCCGTATCGGAGAGCTTGTTGACCGCGCCGATGTCGCCCGCGCCGAGCTCCTGAACGGGGGTCTGCTTCTTGCCCGTGATGAGATAGATCGCGTTGATGCGCTCTTCGGTATTCGTATTGGGATTGAGCACCGTCATGCCGGAGCGGAGCACGCCGCGGCAGACGCGGAGATAGTTGAGCTTGCCGACGAACGGGTCGACCGCCGTCTTAAAGACCTGCGCCGCGAACGCGCCGTTTTCGTCGCATTCGACCGTGACGGGTTTCTCCGTCTTGACGTCGAGCGCGGAGAGAGGCGCGCGTTCCGCCGCCTGCGGCAGATATTCGACGAGTTCGTTCATGAGATTGATGACGCCCTTGTTGAGGAGCGCGCTGCCCGCAAGCACGGGAATGACGTTGATCGAATGGATTCCCTTGCGGATCCCCATCACGGTCTCCTCGGGGGTGAGGGAGCCTTCGTCGAAATACTTTTCGAGGAGCTCCTCGTCGTTCTCCGCCGCCGCTTCCTGCAAGGCGTTCTGCATCTCTTCGAGTTCGCTCTGATAGGACGCGGGGATAGCGATCTCCTCCACGCCGCTCGCCGCGAATTTATATCCCTTGCCCGTGATGACGTTGATGTAGCCCGTCATCTTGTTTCCCTCCATGATCGGAATCTGGATGGGAGCGATCTTGCCCTTGTACTGTTCGCGGAAGGCGCGGACCGTGCCGGGATAGTCGGCATTTTCCTTGTCCATGCCGTTGATGAAAATGACCGTGGGTTTTTTGAGCCTGAGGCACTGCGCGATCGCCTTCTCCGCGCCGACCGTGACCGCTCCGCCCGCGCCCGCCACAACGAGCGCCGCGCCCGCCGCGCGCATCGCGGAATTGAATTCGCCCTCGAAATCGTAGAATCCGGGCACGTCGAGAAGGTTGAGTTTGACGCCCTTCCACGTCAGATAGGAAAGGGAGAGGGAGATCGACGTCTTTCTCGCGATCTCCTGTTCGTCGAAGTCGGAGACGGTCGTCCCGTTGTCCGTTTTGCCCATGCGTTCGATTGCGCCGCCGTTATAGAGGATCGCCTCGGTGAGTGTGGTTTTGCCCTCGCCGCTGTGTCCGACGATGGCGATATTGCGGATATTCGTTGCGGAAATGCTCATAAAAAACCTCTTCTATTAAAACTTGGATCACGGGGGAAAACCGTATCCCGGAAAACCCCGCTTTCTCATTATACAACAGATTTCCAAAAAATCAAGGGGGTATGGGAAAAAATTATCCCGTAACTCTTAAAATTTTTTCCGAAAATGAAGAAATTTTTCACTCGATATGAGGGAAGGGCTTGCTGCCCCTTATAGGGGAAGTGGCGAACGTAGTGAGCCGAAAGGGTTTCGGAAACCCCTCTGTCACTCGCAAGCTCGTGACATCTCCCCTGCGAGGGGCGACAAGGGAAAGCCTTCGCTGTCATACCGAGCGAAGCGCGGAGCGCGGAGCGAGCCCCCTTATCCAACAACGACCGAGGGGATTCACTCCCCCCCCTTTGGGGGTCGGAATGACAGGAAAAGGTCTTAAAAAAATCAAGGCGATGTTTCGACACGCCGCTCCGCGGCGGCTCAACATGACGTATTTTGGAACATCAATTCCCAATCGTCTTTTTCTTTCCGATCGGTATAAAACGCGGGAAAGCGGTCAATCATCTTTCCGAATTCCGGAGGAGGAATCTGCCATGAGACTGTTTTTCCGAGGCGTTGGCTGTTTTCTGTTCGTCTTGACGCTCCTTTGCTGTGCGGCGTTTTTCTGCATACTCTCCCGCGCGCCCGTCTTTCGGGACGGGGAACGCTACACCCTCTATCTCGGCGACAGCTCCTCCGCCCGCGCAATCCAAACCGACTGTCCCCTGCTTTCCAAACTGCAAAACGACGTGCGCGGGGAGAGCGTTCTCTACGAGGGAGATCTCTATGAAACGCTCCGCGACCGCTTCGATGCGACCCTTCTCTTCACCGAGGACGTCTGCGGGATCAGAAACTATTATCTCGGCTCGCCGAAGATCGCAGGCGGGATCACGCTGAACGGACAGACGGTCAACCTTCACATCGCCGTCGGGAACGGCTACACCGCGGCGGGAACGCCCATCATCTTCGGAGGATTCTGAGGAGGATTCTGAAAAAATCTCTTTTTCTCGGGTATAAAATCCCGACAAGCCGTCGATCATTACATAAAAATTCGGAGGAACAAAATGAAAGAAAAAGAAAATACGGCAACTCCCGGAAAAAAGAGGCTTCTCTATTCCATCATCCTTGCCGTCTGCGCGATCCTTCTGATCACGGCGACGGTGCTCACGGTGTACTTTGTGACGAAGGGCGGTTCCGAGACGCTCGAAAATCCCCCCGCAGGCGGGAGCGGAGAGAATCCCGGCGGCACGATTCCCGGCGGGAGCGAGCAAAAGCCGGACGACACGCCTTCGGGCGGCGAACAGAAGCCCGACGACACGCCCACGGGCGGCGAACAGGCGGCGACCTTCATCTCCCCTATCGCCTCGGAGATCCCCTGCGCCGTGGAATACAACGTCATCTATGAAAACAAAACCACCGAAAAGTGGTACCGTCACAAGGCGCTCGACTTCAAGGCGGCAGAGGGCACGGAAGTCTGCGCGATGGGCGACGCGACCGTCGTAAAGCTCAGCTGTTCGGAGGAGCTCGGGAACGTCATCGTGCTCGACCACGGCGACGGGATCTATACGACGTACCGCTTTGTGGAACCCGTGAGCGGGCTCCGCGAGGGCGATAAGGTCAAACAGGGGCAAAAGATCGCGACCGTTGCCGCTCCCTACGGCACGGAGGCGGAGGACGGCGCCCATCTGCATCTCGAAATGGAAGTGGAGGGAGAGACGGTCAACCCCGCGGATTACTTCAACATCACGCTCGAAGAGAAATAAAGCACACAGGAACAGGGGCGGCGGTTCTTCCCCCGGGACCGCCGCCTCACGGCGCAAAAAAGATTGACAACCGCACGGTTCCGTCATATAATAGAAAAAAACGCAAGGGGGACCGCGCAATGGGCGCATGGTTAAACGAAAATGCGGGCGTTGTCGTGCTGATCGCGGCGATCATCGTGATCGTCATGCTCGGCGTCGCCGTCTGGCTGCTCTTCTTTCTCAAAAACAGGATCGCCGTTCAACGGCTCAACTTCCTCGGCTTCTACTCCACGAGCATGGAGACGAAAAAACGGTACGCCGATTTCACGATCGGCAACAAATCCCTCAACGACATCGGCATCGCCGAGATCGGATTGAAAAACGGGGGGATCTCCTTCCGTCTCACCGAACTCTACCGCGAGAAAAATTCCCTCTCCCCCGAGGCGCGCATCGTGATCGAACAGCGCAGTTCCATCCGTCTCCGCCTCACCGCGGAGGAGCTCAAACGCACGGCAATCCGCGACGGAAAGGCGCAAAAGACGGTGCGCGGGCTGCGGCTGTACGCCGTGGATCTGACGGGCAACCTTTACAGCGGACGGGTGCGCGCCGTGCGGCGGCTTCTGAAAGAACTTCTCGCCGAAGAGCGCGCCGAGGAGCGCGCCGAGGCGGAAAAAACCGCCGCGGACGGCGCAGACGGAAAGAACGCATAAGACATATTCGGCAGAGATCCGCCATACAATAACCTGTCGGAGCGCAAAAAACGCGCACCGGGAGGTTTTTTATATGCGAAAATGGGGAACTGTGTGCGCCGTCATCACAGGCGTGGGCGTCCTGCTCGGATCCGCCGCGGGGCTGTGCGGCTGCGGGGAGACCATCCCGCGCAGCAAATATACGATCCGCGCGGAATATCTTCCCGAGGAGAAGAAGCTCGCCGCCCAAATGACCGTAACCGTGCCGAACAGCGGCGAGAACGCCCTCGAAGCGCTCAAATTCGAACTCTATCCCAACGCCTTCCGCGAGGACGCGGAGTTTGCGCCCGTCTCGGGAATCTACAAGAACGCCGCCTACTACGCCGGTATGAACTACGGCGGGATTGCGATCTCCTCCGTGGAAAACGCCGCGGGGTTCGAGATCAACGGCGAGGACAAGAACATTCTCACCGTCACCCTCGAAGAGCCTCTCTATCCCGACGAGGCGGTCACGCTCGGGATCGACTTCGAAGTGACGATCCCCGCCGTCAACCACCGCTTCGGCGTGGGACAGCACAACGTCAATCTCGCGAATTTCTATCCCGTGCTCTGCGCGCGGACGGAGAGCGGGTTTTACGAGTGCGTCTACTCCTCAAACGGCGACCCGTTCGTGAGCGAATGCGCCGATTACGACGTCACCCTCGTCATTCCCGAGGAATACACCGCCGTCTGGGGCGGAACGGGGGAATGGACCGCCGCGAACGGGAAAAAGACCTGCCACGCCGTCTTTGAAAACGTGCGCGACGTGGCGTTCGTGCTCGGCAAGGAACTGCGCAGCGTCTCGGCGGACGCGGACGGCGTTTCCGTCGAGTATTGGTATTTCTCGGATACGTCCCCCGACCGCACGCTGAAAGTCGCAACGGACAGCCTCTCCTATTTCTCGCGCACGTTCGGAAAATACGAATATCCGCGCTACGTCGTCGTGCAGACGGATTTCCCCTACGGCGGCATGGAATATCCCGCGCTGTCGATGATCTCCTCCGCGCTCAAAGAGAGCGAAGTGCCCGCGGTCGTCGCGCACGAGACCGCGCACCAATGGTGGTACGCGATGGTCGGGAACAATCAATTCGAAGCGGCATGGCAGGACGAGGGGCTCGCCGAGTATTCCTCCGCCCTCTTTTTGGGCGCGTATCCCGAATACGGCGGGAGCTATGAGGAATTTGTGCGCCGCTCCGAGAACAGCTACCGCGCCTACTATTCCGTGAGTTCCCAGATCTCGGGCGAGGCGGATACTTCCATGACGAGACCCCTCACCGCCTATTCGGGCGACTACGAGTACCGCAATCTCGCCTACGACAAGGGGGTGATTCTCTTCGACCGCGTCCGCGCCGTCACGGGCGACCGCAAGTTCTTCTCCGGACTCAAAAATTACGTTGCGAACTATTCGGGAAAGATTGCCACTCCCGAGCAGATGATCTCCTGTTTCAAGGGCGCGGGGGCGAACGTCGAAGCGCTCTTCGATTCCTTCACCCAGGGAAAGTGCGTGATCTGACCGCCTGAAAATCCCACCCCGCCCGCCTTTTTGCTCTTTCGGCAAAAAGGCGGGCGGGGTTTTTTGTTGCGCTTTCCCGCGCCGTGTGCTATAATAAAAGACGGAGGTGCGCCATGCCCGTTCTCGAATACAGATGCCCGCAGTGCGGGAAACGCTTTCAGGAGCTCGTAAAATCGCATGAGGAAAAGGTTCTCTGTCCCAACTGCAAGCGGGAGGCGGAGAGGGTCTGGTCGGGGGAGATGTACTCATCGACGGGAAAACCGCCCCGCCGCTGTACGGGACACTGCGACTCGTGCGACGGCTGCAAGTAGTCCTTGCGGCACGCCGCGGCGTTTTCTTTCGCACGGCGCGAAAAAACGTTTGACAATCGGGAAAAAAGCGTCTATAATAGCGGAAAAGGCGATGAACGGAAGAGACGCATACCAAGTTCCCTTTCAGAGAGAAGATCCGCGGCTGAAAGATCTTCACGGAACGGATGCGGTATTCCCCCGCGAGCCGCTTCTTCGACACGAACCTGAAAAGAAGCCGTCCCGCCCGCGTCAAGGGCGCAATGAGGCGCGCGGATTTCCGCGCGTAAAGACAGGTGGTACCGCGGAATTTTTCGCCCTGTCGGCCGCACGGCCGGCGGGGCTTTGTTTATCAAGGGAGAGATCATGGAACAGGACATCGAATTGTTACAGGAGGCGACTTCCGAGGCGGAGGCGGCGGAGGACAGCCGCGCGCTCTACGAAGTCAAGATGAAGTTTTTGGGAAGGACGGGGAAAGTCACCGCCCTGCTCAAAGGCATGCGCGACATCGCTGCGGAGGCGCGTCCCGCCTTCGGCAAGAAGGTGAACGCCCTGCGCGAGGCGCTCGAAGAGAAGTTCGCGCAGCTCGAAGAAAAACTCAAAGCGCAGGAGCTCGGGAAAAAGATCGCGGGCGAGAACGTGGACGTCACCATGCCCGGAAGATTCCGCCCGACCGGCGCGCTTCATCCCGTGACGAGGGTGAAAAACCGCCTCGTCGATCTCTTTGCGGGCATGGGATTCGAAGTGTTCGAAGGACCCGAGATCGAGAGCGAATACTATAACTTCACCGCGCTCAACACCCCCGCCGATCATCCCGCGCGGGACATGCAGGATACCTTCTATCTCACCGACGAATTCCTGCTGCGCACGCAGACGAGCGCGGGGCAGATCCGCTCGATGGAGAAGAAGAAACCGCCCATCAAGATTCTCTCGCCCGGCAGAGTGTTCCGCTCGGACGACGACGCGACCCACTCCCCCATGTTCCATCAGATGGAGGGGCTCGTCGTGGACAAGGGGATCACGCTGTGCGATCTTCAAGGCATGCTCGACGAATTTGCCCGCACAATGTTCTCGGAGACGAGCAAGACTCGTCTGCGCCCGAGTTATTTCCCCTTCACGGAACCTTCCGTCGAGGTGGACGTGAGCTGCGCCGCCTGCGGCGGAAAGGGCTGTCCCCTCTGCAAGGGCACGGGCTGGATCGAAGTGCTCGGCGCGGGCATTGTCAACCGCCGCGTACTCGAAAATTGCGGCGTCGATCCCGACGTGTATTCCGGCTTCGCCTTCGGCATGGGGATCGAGCGCATCGCCATGCTCAAATACGGGATCAACAACATCAAACTGCTGACCGAAAACGACACGCGGTTTCTTTCTCAATTCCGGAAGTAATGGGGGGACAAAAATCATGTTATTGCCTTACAGTTGGTTAAAAGAATATGTCGACGTGGATCTGCCTGCGGAAACATTGCAGGAAAAACTCTTCTCGTGCGGATTCGAAGTGGAGGCACTCACGTTCCTCGGCAAGGACGTCGAGGGCGTCTATACGGGAAAAATTGCAAAATGCGAAAAACACCCCGACGCGGACAGGCTCACCGTCTGCGAAGTGGATTGCGGAGAAAAGGGCGTAAAACAGATCGTCACCGCCGCGACGAACGTGTTCGAGGGGGCGATCGTGCCCGTCGCGCTCGACGGCGCAACCGTAAAACACGAGAACGGGGTGCAAAAAATCAAGACGGGCAAACTCCGCGGGGTCGTCTCCGAGGGCATGTTCTGCTCGGGCGAAGAACTCGGGATCAACGACGATTTCTATGAGGGCGCCGAGGTCAACGGCATTCTCATTCTCGACGGCG
Source organism: uncultured Clostridia bacterium (assembly GCA_947630245.1). Lineage (GTDB taxonomy): Bacteria > Bacillota > Clostridia > Christensenellales > Borkfalkiaceae > Gallimonas. The sequence goes on from CANRGR010000006.1 coordinate 17,702, forward strand.
ATACCCCCCTCGGCGCGGACATCCGCCCGATCGTCGGAATCGACGATGTGATCTTCGACATCGCGGTGACGGCAAACCGTCCCGACTGCCAGAGCATTCTCGGGCTCGCGCGCGAAGTTGCGGCGGTTCTGCACCTTCCTCTCAACGCGCCCGCGCCCGTCTCCCGGGAGCATTGGGCGGCAACGGACGTCTCCATTCCCGTCGAAGTGAAGGAGCCGAAACTCTGCCCGCGCTACATCGGGCACTACGTCAAAGACGTGAAGATCGGCAAGAGCCCCCGCAAGATGCGCCGCCGTCTCGCGCTCATGGGACTGCGCTCCGTGAACAACATCGTCGACATCACAAACTATGTCCTGCTCGAACTCGGACAGCCCATGCACGCCTTCGACCGCGCCTATTTGCAGGGCGACAAGATCGTCGTGCGGCGCGCCGCGGAGGGCGAAAAAATCGTCACGCTCGACGAAAAGGAGTTCACGCTCCGTCCCGACAACCTGCTCATCTGCGACGGCAAGCGTCCCGTTGCCCTCGCGGGCGTGATGGGCGGGCAGAACAGCGAGATCAAAGAGGATACGTCGGAAGTGTTCTTCGAGGCGGCGAGCTTTGCGCGCGACAGCGTGAGAAAGACGTCCCGCGCTCTGGGACAGCGGAGCGATTCCTCCGCCCGCTTCGAAAAGGGCGTGGATCCGCTCTACACCCCCCGCGCGGGCATGGACCGCGCGCTCGCCCTCGTGGAGGAGCTCGGCTGCGGCGTTCCCACCCGCTATGAGGCGGACGTCTGCCATGCGCAGACGGAGACGAAAATCATCGACACGTCCTACGAAAAGATCGACGGCGTGCTCGGAATCCATGTTCCCAAAGAGGAAGTCAACGGCATTTTGGAGCGGCTCGAATTCCACATCGCGGACAGGGGAGAGACCTTCTCCGCGGAAGTTCCCCCCTACCGTCAGGACGTGGACGGCTTCCCCGACCTTGCCGAGGAAGTCATCCGCATGTACGGCTATGAACATCTCGTTCCGACCTTCCTCGAAAACGCTACGGTTACGCACGGCGGGTTCACGAAAGCCCAGCGGCAGGAGCTCAAATTCAAGGAAATTCTCGAAGGCGAGGGCTTCTGCGAGGCGTGCAATTACTCCTTCTATTCCCCCAAAGACTTCGATTTCTTCCGCCTGCCCCAGGACGCACCCGAGCGCAAGGCGATCCGCGTGCTCAACCCCATCGGCGAAGATCTCTCCGTCATGCGCACCTTCCTTGCGCCGAGCATGCTTTCGAACATCGTGCGGAATGTGCGCCGCGGCAACCAGGACGGGCGGCTCTTCGAGCTCGCAAATGTGTACCTGCCCGAGGAATTGCCGCTGAAAACGCTCCCGCGGGAGCGCAAGACCGCCGTGTTCGGGCTCTGGGGCGAGGGGGACTTCTTCGATCTCAAAGGCGCGTTCGAGGCGATCGGACGGGCGTTCGGGCTCTCGTTCCGATTCGTCAAGGGCGAAAAGCCGTACCTTCATCCCGGCGTGACGGCGGACGTTTTGCTCGGCGAGAAGAAGGTGGGCTATCTCGGGAAACTGCATCCCGAGCTCGCCGACGGGCTCGCGCTCGAACGGGATGCGTATCTCGGCGAACTCGATTACGCCGCAATCTCCGAGAAATTCGCCGCGGAGATCGCCTATCGCAATCTTCCCAAGTTTGAAACCGTACAGCGCGATCTTGCCGTCGTCGTCGGGGAGAGCACGACCTGCGCGGAGATCGAAACGGAAATTCTTCGGGCATGCAAGGCGGTGAAAAGAGCGGAACTGTTCGACGTCTACCGCGGCAAACAGCTCGGCGCGGACAAGAAGAGCATGGCGTTCCGCCTCACCTTCGAACCGGACGAGAGGGCGGAGGGACCGCTTTCGCCCGAGACGGTGGAGAAATTCTTCAAGAAGATCGTGGAACATCTCGCCCGCACCCTCGGCGCGGAACTGCGGTAAGATTTCCGCTTCGCGCCGTTCGCCGCGCTCCGATGACAAAGGATAAAGCAATCCGCCCGCGCAACTCTTTGCGCGGGCGGATTGAATTTTTCTCAAACTGCGGGAGCGTATTTCTTTTTCTTTTTGAGCTGCGTTTCGAGTTCCCCCATCGCCTCTTCGAGTTCGACGGGCGTCTCGCTCACGTCCACGCCGTCCAGAATATCCTGCAAACGGTATTCCTTGTTGAGATATTTGATCGTCTGATATCCGATCACCGTGGTGAGCGTGCCGTTGACGAGCCCCTGCACCGAGGAATCCACGATCGCCGCGATCGCCGTCCCGAGCAGCGGAATGGATCCGACTACGCTCCCCATCGTCTTGACGACGCTGTTGCCCACGTTCATGTTCCCCAGCCCGTAGGCGGTGAGGGAATTGCGGATGACGTGTCCCAAAATTCTCACGAGCTTGGCGTCCGACGGGCGGAACCCGTACAGAAAGATCAGATCCTTGATGAGCTGAATGTTGACGACGACCACGAGCGCGGCGTCCACCTTCGCCGCCTGCGATACGGCGGAATACGTCGCCGATTTGAGCGAACTGCGGAAGATGAGATCCTTCGCGGACTTCTTCACGGATCCCTCGTACAGCTCCGTGAGGCACCCCCGCACGCCGTTTTCGTCGCCCGTCTTGCATGCGATCGCAAGTTTCCCCACGACGGCGGAATCGTACCAGCCCACGCCTTCGACCTTCGCGCAGAGATCGATGATCTTATCGGCGATCTCATGGCGGAGTTTCTTGTTGTGCTTCTGCGCCGCCCGCGCCGTGTACCCGTTTACGTTCGTGATGAAGTAATCGGATTTCATAATCTTGACGAGCGGAACGATGAACACGAGCACATAGAGCACCGCGCAGACCCCGCCCACGGCGTAACCCGCGTATTCGTTGATGCGGTACACGTCCAGCGAGACGAAGAAGAGCATCGCAAACAGAAATACCCCGATGAGCGCGGCAAACAGGCGGAGGGCGAACTTCGCGCCCTTCACGTTCTGCCGTTTGACGTACTTCTGCTCGTATTCATAGATCGAGAGTTTCCCGCCCGCCGCGGCGTCCGTCTTTTTCGTGACGTCGAGCGGATCGGTTTCCTTTTGTTTCTTTCCCATAATCCCCCTCCCGAGGTTTTTTCGGCTCAGTTCCCCCACGGGAGCGGCTGACCGCCGAGAATGTGAATGTGCAGATGGCGGACGGTCTGTCCCGCGTTCTCTCCCTGGTTGACGACGAGACGGTATCCGTCGCCCAGCCCGAGTTCGTCTTTGAGCGCGCCGATTTTGAGAAGCGTCCGCCCGAGCAGAGCGGCGCGTCCCTCTCCCGCCTCCGAAAGATAGGCGAAGTGCTCCTTCGGCACGCACAAAAGATGGATCTTCGCAATGGGCGCGATGTCCTTGAAGATGAGGATTTCATCGTCCTCATACACCTTTGCGGAGGGAATCTCCCCCGCGATGATTTTGCAAAAAATACAGTCCTTCATTCCGTTTCCTCCACGATTTCGGCAAATGCGCCGTCTTTTTCCGGTCGAATCAATTTTACCCGCGCAAGCATGCCCTCCCGCGCGCCCGCGGCGTACACGCGGAGATAGTTTTCGGTGTAGCCGCCGTCCGCCTCGAACAGCGCGACCGCTTCCCGTCCCAAAAAGGCATTCAGGTAGTTGCGTTCCGCCTCCCGCGCCGCCGCGATGAGCCGCCCCATCCGCTCCTTTTTGACGCAGGGGGGAAGATCGCGCCGCTTTGCCGCCGCCGTCCCCGGGCGCGCCGAATAGGGGAAGCAGTGCACCCGCGAGAATCCCGCCTCCTTCACGATCGAGAGGGATTGCAGAAAGTCCTCCTCCGTCTCCGTCGGAAATCCGACGATGATGTCCGTCGTGATCGCGGCGGACGGGAAATATTCATAGATCTTGCCGCAGCAGGCGAGAAATTCTTCGCGCGTGTAGCGGCGGTTCATCGCTTTCAGTACGTCTGTGGATCCGCTCTGCAACGAGAGATGGAAATGCGGCACGACATTCCCCGCCTCCTTCATCCGCTCCAAGAACGGTTCGGTGACGATCCCCTCTTCCAGCGAGCCGAGACGGACGCGGGCGGGCAGGCGGCTCAGTTTCAGGAGCAGTCCGCCGAGATCGAGATCGCCGTCGCGGTACGAGCTCACGTCCACGCCCGTGAGAACGATCTCCTTCGCGCCGCACGTCTCCGCCTCCCTCAGAATGCTCTCCGCGCTCCGCGAACGGGACCGTCCGCGCAGGTAGGGAATCACACAATAGGAACAGAAGCGGTTACAGCCGTCCTGAATGCGCAAAAACGCGCGGGTTCTCGTCCGCTTGGGTGCGGGAAGCTCGGAAAATTCACGCTCCTCGGCGCGGAAGAGCCCCTTCTCTTCGAGCAGATCGAGCGCCATACCCTTGTTCTGCGCGCCGAGCACGAGGGTCACCCCGTCCTTGCCGAGAAAATGCTCGCCGTCCCGCTCCGCGGCGCAGCCGAGCACGACGACGGGCGCGGACGGGTTGAATTTGCGCACCCGCGCGACCGCCTGCCGCGACTTCCGCTCCGCCTCCGCCGTCACCGCGCAGGTGTTGATCAGGTACAGATCCGCCCGCCCGAGCTCGTCCGTCGTCTCATGTCCCCGCTCTTCGAGCCCGCGCATGAGGGATGCGCTCTCGACTTCGTTCATTTTGCACCCGAGGGTGAGCACACAGACCTTCATCTCAGTTCTCCGAGCCCGTACATGACGACGGACAACAGCGCGATCGCCGCCGTCTCCGCCCGCAGAATGCGTTTTCCGAGAAAGACGCCGTCGAAGCCGAGCGCCTCCGCCCGCGCAAACTCCTCCTCCGAAAATCCCCCTTCGCTGCCCACGACCAGCGCGCACGAGCCGTTCAAAGGCGCAAGCTCCCGCTTGTTCTTCTTCAAAAATTCACAGGCAAACAGTTTATTTTGATACCCGTTTGCACTTTCAAGCGCAGCTTCAAGGTCGGAAAAGTATTCGACGGGCGGCGCGAGGGAGCGCATGCACTGCTTTGCCGCCTCGCGCGAGACGCGGCGGAGCCGTTCGAGTTTGTTGTCGTTCATGTATGCGGCGCAGTACTTCGACGAGAACACGCCGATTCTGCCGACGCCGAGTTCCGTCGCCTTTTGCACGACGAGTTCGGTCTTGTCGCCTTTGAGCGCGCCGACGAGGAGCAAAACGTCCGCATTCGGCTCGCGGCTCTCCCCCGTTTTGCCGAGGACGTGAACAATGAGCCTGTCCTGCTCCACGCGGGAGACGACGGCGCCGTATTCCGCGCCGCTTCCGTCGAGCAGGACGATCTCGCTCCCCTCGGTGAGGCGGAGCACCTTCTTTGCGTGGCGGAATTCGTCGCCCGCGAGCACGGTCTCCTCCTCGATTTTGTCGATGAAAAAGCGGTTGCGCGCCATAAGTCCCCTTTCGCTCAGCGGCGGTAGACGAGCGCATACCACTCGCCCATATTTCTCTCGCGCAGAAGGCGCAGTCCCTGCGCGGCATACGTCTCTTTTACGAAGCCGAGCCGCTCCGCGATGATCCCGCTCAGAATGAGCGTGCCGCCCACGTTGAGGGCGTCCGGAATTGCGGGGGACAGGAGCGCGAGCACTTCCGCCGTGATATTTGCGAGAATGAGATCGGCTTTGAAGTCCGACCCGTCGAGCAGATTCGCCTCAAAGACGGCAACCTTCTCCGAGACGCCGCTTTTGAGCGCGTTGTGCGTTGCGCTCTTGACGGCAACGGGGTCGAGATCGGACAGGTAGCACCGCTTTGCGCCGAGCTTTGCCGCCGAGATCCCCAAAATGCCGCTTCCGCAGCCGACGTCGAGCACGACGTCCCCCTCCCCGACATACTCCTGCAAGAGTTCGAGGCACATGCGCGTCGTCTCGTGTTCGCCCGTGCCGAACGCCATGCTCGAATCGAGGGAGACGATCTCCTCATCCCCCTTTTTGGAATAGGAGATCCACTCGGGCACTACGACGATCCTGCCGATATGAATGGGGCGGAAATGTTTTTTCCAGATGTCGATCCAGTCGTCTCCGTCGATCTCGCGCTTCGTCTCCTCGAGGGTCCCGAAGTCGATCGCTCCCGCCGAGAGTTCCCGCCGGGCGCGGATCTCCCGCATGACGGCGGCAATCTTCCCCTCCGCTTCCCCGGGCAGGAAGAAGCACTTCACGAGGACGTCCCCGCGCGGCGCGGAGAGTTCGTCGTCCATGTAGTCCCAAAAGACGGTGCTGTCCCGTTGGAGGGCGAGAACGTCGTTGAAATCGGAGACGGCGACGCCGAGATCGGTATATTCCCAGATGACGTCGGAGACGATCTCGCTCGCCTCCGACGTGGTATGGATTGTCAATTCGATATATTTCATGCTTTCATTATAAGATCGCAGGGACAAATTGTCAAGAGAAAATTCGCCCGCCCGCGGCAATGCCGCGGGCGGGCGGGACCGTCCTCCGGGAGTTCGCCCGAAGGGCGGCGCGTTCAATACAGAATCTGCGCGTTGTCGGGCAGGGTGAGAACGGGTTCGTTGTCGACGCGGACGGTGAACTTCTCCTCGGGAAATCCCGTGTGCGGAATGAAGTAGACCCGCTTGCCCCGCCACTGCGGAAGCTCCTTCGCAAAATACCGCTCAAAAAGAATCTTGTGCATGAGGCGGTCGTTGAGGTCGATGATCACCGATTGCGCCCCCGAGGCGAAGCGGTCGAGAATCGCGCTGCGGATGCGCATGGCGAGATAGATGTCCGAGAGCACATAGCCCTGACGGGTGCAGTGCACGCAGGGTTTGAGAAGGAAGGACGCCAATTCGCTCGTCGTGCGCTTGCGGGTGAAGAGGGTGACGCACAGATCGCTCATCGGAAGGACGCGGCTCTTGGCGCGGTCGTCCGAAAGGGCGCGTTCGAGTTCCTCGCCCACGAGGCGGCGGTGTTCCTCCTCCGCCATGTCGATAAAATCCACCGCGATGATGCCGCCCACGTTCCTGAGGCGGACTTGCCGCGCGATCTCCCGCGCCGCCAGAAGATTGGTCTCGAACACGGTGCTTTCGAGATCGAATTCCCCCGTATATCTGCCCGTATTGACGTCGAAAACCGTCATCGCCTCGGTGCGGTCGATGATAAGGTACGCCCCGTTGTCGAGTTTGATCTGCGGATCGGTGAGCGCATAGATCTGTTCGTCGAGCCCGTAGGCGTGGAACATGTTGCGCATGCCGGTGTAGTGGAAAATCTTCTTCTCGCCGAGATCGCTCCGCATGCGCGCAAGCCGCAACAGCTTTTCATAGAGCTCGCCGTCGCCGACATAGATCTTCGTGACGCCGTCGCCGAGCGAGTCGCGCATGACTTTGAGGGGAAGGTCGTATTCGCGGTAGACTGCCGCGCCGACGGGCGCAGTCTGCGCGCCTTCGAGCACCGCGCGGTAGACCCGTTTGAGATATTCCGACTCCGTTTTGAGATGGCGCTTGGTTGCGTTCGCCGCCGCCGTGCGGACGATGAATCCCTGTCCGCGCTCGCGCAGCTTGTCCGCTTCTTTCAACAGTCCTTCCCGCATCGTTTCGTCCGTGATCTTGCGAGAGATTCCGAGAAAGTCGGTCTTGGGCAGAAAAATCAGATTCTTCCCCACGAAGGAGAGATCGCTCGTCACCTTTGCGCCCTTGCTGCCGCGGGCGGGTTTGACGACCTGCACGAGGATCTCGTCCCCCTCCCGCAGGACGGGAACTTCCCGCATCTCGCCCGTCCCGTCGTATTTGGAAAACCGCGGCGCGCCCTCGTCGAGCGGGAGATAGCAGTTCTTCTGCATGCCGCAGGCAATGAACGCCGCCTGCATTCCGTGCACGACGTTCGTCACCCTGCCCTTATAGATATTTCCGAGGACGTCTCCTTCTCGTTCGTCCTCCACGCCGACTTCGACGATCTTTCCGTCCTCGGCATAGACGACCAGCTGTTCGCCGCAAAAGCGGTCGAAAAACCATTCCTTCTTCATCGCAATCCACTGTCTCCGGGAAGGTTTTTCCCCATTTTATCATAATTCCCGCGGCGAATCAAGTGATTTTTCAAAGCGCGGGCAGAGTTTCCCCGAGCGGACGGGCGTACTCCCCGCGTTCGAGCATGGAAAGCAGTTCCCCCTCCGTGACCTCGCCGCAAAATTCCCCGTCCTCGAAGAGCACGAGCACGAGATATTTATCCTCCCGCAGAAAGCGCATCGCCTCGCCCGCCGTGAGCCGCGCCGAGACCGCCATCCGCCGCTCCTCCACGCCGCGGCGGAAATCTTTCGCGCGCGAGAAGGTGAGACGGCGGTACTCCCCGCCGCCCCGCCCGCCGGCAAAGAGCAGGAGCGAAAAGATCAGCGCGCCGAAATTGGGACGGGAGAAGCAGGAGAACACAAAATACCCCGCAACCGCCGCCGCAACCGTCCACGTCGTGACGCGGCAGATCAGTTCCGCGCGGCGCGCGCCCAGAGGACGGAGCACGATCCCGAGAATGCGCCCGCCGTCGAGCGGACGGGCGGGCAGAAGATTGACGAGAAAGAGGGAGAGGGAGACGTACGCCGCGAGATCGGTGTAGGGATAGGTCTCGGGATACAGCCACCAGAGCGCGGCAAAGGCGAGCGCGGTGAGGGCGTTCGCAAGCGGACCCGCGAGGCAGACGAGAATCTCCTCTTTCGGCGAAATTCCGCCGATCTCCCCCGAGACGACCGCGCCGTACGGCATGAGCACGATTTTATCGAGGACAAAGCCCGCGCGGCGCGCCGCAAGCGCATGGGCGCATTCGTGTTCGAGGGCGGCAAGCGTCGCCGAGAGAAAGAGCAAAAGTTGACCCGTCAGCGCAGAAAGCACCCCCACGCACAGATACAGGGGGTGCAAACGCAGTCCGGGCTCAGCTCCACGAGAGGGTGTTTTCGTTGACCGTACAGCAGTTGAGAAGCTGCCCCTCCGAATAGAACATGACGCGGACTTCGCCCTCGCCGTCCGTGTAGGCGATGGGAATGTTGAACTTGACCGAATCTCCCGCCGCGGAATAGACGCTGTCGAGCCCGCTCATGATCGTGGAGAAGGAATCGGAGTGCTTGATCTCGACGGTGTAGCCCGTCTCGGCGTTGCCGTTGACGGACGCGATGACGCCGTCGCAGGGGGAATAGACGCTGCACTGCTTTGTGAACGAGAGCACGCCCGATTCGGAGACCGCGATCTCGGCGTCCACGGAATCGTTGACGATGGAGGAGAGCGTGAAGTCGGAATATACGCGCGTGTCTGCCTGTTCGGCGGAGCCGCCCTTGAAGAGCCCGCGGACAAAGACGTTGATCGCGCTGTCCGCGAGGAAGATATTCGTCAAAAAGATCGCCGCGCAGAGCGCGCAGATCGCCGCAAACTCCGCAATGATGATGCGGCGGGAGATCTTGCGGCGGCGCCCTTCGTACTGCTCCGCCCGCGCAATCGGCGTGCTCTCCGCATACGCGGGATCCTCGTTCGCCCCCACGCGCTCGTTGACTTCCTGCACCAACTGCTCCCGAAGATCGGGCTCGTGCCCCCGCTTTTTGCGCTCCTTCCGCTTGACGGTAACCGTCTCCACGGGGATCTCCAACATTTCCGCATAATCGAGTTCTTCGTTCATGATGACACCTCTTTTTTTGTTTGTGTCATAATGTATGCGATATTTTTTGCGTTTAGAAGGATTTCGCCCTGTCGAATGCACGCGAGAAACGGATTTTTTCATATAATGAAGGCGCGCCCCGAAGCGCAGGGCGCGCCGATCCTCCGGTTTGATTCCCTCTTTTATTCCTTCGCGCACATGCAGACGACGACCCGTTCCGCGGCGGTCAACGTCTCCTCCTCCGTCGTCTCCATGCCGAAGGAGAAGCGGATTCCGCGCTTCGCCTCCTCCGCCGTACAGCCCATCGCCGTGAGGACGTGGGAGGGAAGCCCGGCGTGCGCCGAACATGCCGCCCCGCCCGAACAGGCGACGCCGTGGAGATCGAGCAGGCTGAGCGCGGCTTCGCCGCCCCGTTCGAAGATGAGATGGGAGATGTTGGGCGCGCGGACCGCTCCGCTCCGTCTCACCCCCCCGCCGAGCGCGGACAAAATCCGCTCCTCGAAGAGATCCCTCAGCCGCGCCGTGTGCGCACAAAAGCGCTCCCGCTCTTGCGCGGCGATTTCGAGCGCCTTCGCAAATCCCACGATTCCCGCGACGTTGAGCGTGCCGCCGCGAAGAGATCTCTCCTGCTCCCCGCCGACGAGCAGGGGTTGAAGTTTTACGCCCTTCCCGACGACGAGCGCGCCGACGCCCTTCGGTCCGCCGAGCTTGTGCGCCGAGAGGGAGATCGCGTCCGCGTCGCGCAGAATCTTCGCAAGATCCTGCGAACAAGCCGCCTGCACGCAGTCCGAAAAGAAAATCGCGCCCCGCTCGTGCGCAAACGCCGCGAGTTCGGACACGGGTTGGATGCAGCCCGTCTCGTTGTTGACCGCCATCACCGCGACGAGCCCCGTGCCCGCGCGGAACGCGCCGCCGAGCTCCGCCGCCGTCACCGTGCCGCTCCCGGAAACGGCGCAGACGTCCGATCCGCCCGCGCGGTATTTCCCCGCCGAGAGCACGGCGGTATGTTCGATGGGAGACAGCAGTGCGCCGCCCGTTCCGAGCCCGCGCACCGCCCAGTTGTCCGCCTCCGTTCCGCCCGACGTAAAATATACCTCCGCCGGCTTCACCCCGAGGATCATTGCGATTTCGTCCCGCGCCCGCGTGACGGCGTACGCCGCCTCCCTGCCGTAAGAATGGAGAGAGTCGGGATTGCCGAACGTTTGCGTGAGATAGGGCAGCATCGCCTCGAATACCGCCCGTTTGAGCGGCGCCGTCGCCGCATAGTCCAAATAGACGTTCATACCACCATTATAAGAATCCGGATCCCTCTTGTCAAGAGCGGAGCCGCCGCCGAACCGAAACGGAGCGCAACCGGGACATGAGAAAGGGCGCCGCTGCGCCCTTTGGCTTTCCGCCATGTCACTGCCAATCGCACACGTTCACCCATTTGGAGAGGAATTCCGCCTCTTCGGGCTTGTTCTTCACCGACTGCGACGCCGCAACGATGGGCAGGACGCGCTGGACGTATTGGATCGCCGTGTCCGTTTTGAGACAGTACTGTTTGAGATATTTTTCCGCGAGTTCCTCTTTGCCGTGCAATTTGAAGAGGAGATAGGTGCGCGCCGCGTCCGCCGAGCCGTTCCCCTGCGTGGCGTGCGCCCAGTCGATGATATAGGGCGTGCCGTCCGCCGTGATGATGACATTGCTCGGCTGGAAATCCCCATGGCAGAGCTTCTTGTGGCGGGGCAGTCCGTCGAGACGGACGTGGAGATCGTACCGCACCGACGCGGGGAAGGAGCTCGCCGAGATCTTGGCGTGCATCTTGTCCCGCAGATGTCCGAGAAGGGGCACCTTTTCCTTGCTCATGCGGATCTGCAAATCGACAAAGAAGCCGAGATATTCGTCCTCTTTCTCGGGATGCTTTTGCATGAGCGATTCGAGCGTCTCCCCCTCGATAAATTCCCACGTCAGCGACCACTTCCCGTCGATGACCGAGACTTCGAGAATCTTCGGAATGTGAAGGGACGTCTCCTCGACGCGCGCCTGGTTGAGCGCCTCGTTGAGAATGCCCGCCTTTGAATAGGTCTCGTCGAACGACTTGATGAGATGATTCCCGTCCCGATAGACTTTTTTTCCGATTCCCGTATAAATCAGTTCCATATTGCTTCCTCCTGTTTTCCCGCGGTGATTGATACCGCAAACTCTTCCGCCGCCCATTATAGCGCAAAATTTGCAAAAAGTAAAGGGGGATTTGAAAAGATTTTTCGTATTTTGTAAAAAAGCGCGGTTTTCCCTCCGCGGAGACGGACGAAAACGGCGGGCGCGCCGCGGCAAAAGCCGCGGCGCGCCCGATTTTGTCATAATTTTTCGCTTGGCTTCCCGCCGTCTTGAATTGATCATGTCTCGTCGTCGAGGACGAGTTTCAGGCAGAGGAGCCTGTTTTCGAGTTCGGAGAGCCGCTGACCCTCCTCCGTGGAGGAGAGCATCTCGTTGTCGCGGCAGAGCCGCACGGCGATTACGAGTTTGCGCAGAAAGACGAACATCACAACCGCCATGACGAGCGCGAGCGCGCCGAAGGCGATCGTGAGCGCGACGGGGATGATTGTCGTGGTGCGGACGATGAAGTACGCGCTGATCCCCGCGCCGAGCAGACAGAGCGCAAAGAGCGCCGCAAACACGGAGAAGCGGACAAGGTAGTACTTGCGGTTGGAGCGGAACGCGCCGCGCCGTTCCTCCTGCGCCCGCGAGAACGTCTCGCGCAGGGGCGCCGCCTCTTCCTCCATTGCGCGCCGCGCCTCCCTGAGTTCCGCGCCCGCCTTTTCGCGCAAGAACGCCTTGACTTCCGCGGGCGCATTCGACACTTCCTCCGCGTTCGAAAGGTCGTAGAAGGGCTCCGTATCCTTGAAATTGCGGGTGCGCGCGATCCAGACGCCCTCATAGGCGCGGAAGCAGTCGGGATCGTAGAACATCGCCTGCGAAAAGAACGGCTCCGCGGCGGCATAATCGCCCGCGGCAAGCGCGCGTTCCGCCTCGGCGAGCAGTTTGTCGCGCTCCGCGCGCGCCTCCTCCGCCGCCTTTTCCCGCCGTTTCAGTTCCTCCTGCAACTGCGTGGGCGAAAGCCCGACGAGATCTTCGTCGTAGTCGTCCCCCTCGGGAAGATCGAGCACGATCTCCTCCTCTTCCCTCTCCGCGTCGGGCGCGAGCTCGTCGGTTGCGTCCCCGACGCCCCCCGCCGCCGTCCGCGTGATTTTGATCTTTCTCGGATCGTCGATGATTCTTTCTTCCATGTTCCGCTCCTTTTTTGGATTATGTTTCCCGATCCGCCTCCCGGAATTCCTCCTCCGAGAGTACGAACGGATTCTTTTTCTTGGTTTCGTCGGGGGAGATTGTGCGTACGATCATCGTCCGCATGCCGCCGCGGTAGCGGCTCTTCGCCCATTCGCACAGTTCCCGCGTGCCGAACGCCGCGAACACCGCGCTACCGGAGCCCGTCATGCTCGCTCCCCACGGGGAAAATTCCCGCGCACAGCGGTACGCCTCCTTCACGTCCGGTTCGAGCGAACACGCCGCGGGGTACAGATCGTTCGAAAAGAGCTTCGCCGCCCATTCGGGATTGCCGCCGCGCAAAAGCGCAAGCGCGCGCTCCGTTCTCGGCGCGCCCTTTTCGTAGCCGTCGCTTTCGCGGTAGCACTGCGCCGTGGAGACCCCGTTCTTCGGAAGGAAGAGCAGAAAATACAGCTCCGGGGGCACTCCGAGCGGCTCGATGTCCTCTCCCCTCCCCCGCATGCGGGCAAATCCGCCCCGAAGCAGATATCCCGTGTCGCTGCCGCACTCGTCCGCGAGCGGTTTGAGATTTTTCGCCGCGCCGTAGAGCCCGTTCATGGCGAGGAGCGCGCCCGCCGCGTCTGCGGACGACCCGCCCAGCCCCGCGCCGATGGGAATGTTTTTATAGACCGTGATGTCCGCGCCCGTCGTGCCGAACGCCACGACGTACCGCTCCGCCGCCGCCTGCGCGTGGTTCTCCTCGGGCGGGATCGCTTCGCTCCCCATGCCGTGCATGAAGAGGCGGATCGCTCCGTCCTTGCGCTTCTTCGCGACGATGCGGTCGAACAGATCGACGGTCGTGACCAGCGAATCGACGGTGTGATATCCGCCCTCCGTGCCCGTCACGTCGAGCGTGAGATTGAGCTTGGCGTACGCGTTGAGCCTGACCGTGTTCATCCGCTCTATTGTAGCACATCTTCGCGCGATTTGCAACCGATAACGAAAAAATCCATGCGCACGGCATGGATTTCACGGTTTTTATCGCCTCAGCGGGTTTTTTTTGCGGAGATGGTCTGCGTCTGTCCCTCCCCGTCGCGATACCGGCAGCCCGCAAGGTCGAAGAGTTCGGGCGAAGATGCGCATACCGCTTCGAGTTTGACGGTTCCGCTCATCGTCTGCGGATCTCCCTCCGCGGGCGCGCGCGTTCCGCTCGCCGTCCCCTCCGCGGAGAATCCGAGCGGCTTCTTGTCCTCGTCGAAGGAGAAGGAGAACGTGAGGTCGAGATCGGAGTCGGTCACCGCTCCCTCCCCCTCGCCGCTCAGGGAGAACAGCAGGGAGATTGCCTCCTCTTCGAGCTTGTCCTCGAATCCGTCGACCAGTTCGCTGAGATCAATCGCGCCGAGATCGGTCTCCCCGCCCGAGAGGATTTCGACGAGCTTTTTCAGCGGAACTTCGCCGAAACTGCGGAAGCCGGCAAAGGCGTCGTCCGTGTTCTCGGTGAGCGCGTTGAAGAATTCGCCCGAGCGGAGCAATCCTTCGAGATACTGCACCGCCGTCTGCTTTTCGCCCGCCTCGGGGAGCGCCTCGGCGAGCTCTTCGGGGAGCATGGGAAGCGCGAGCTCGCGGATCTCCGCCGCCGTCACGCCGTTGAGGAGGGTTTTGAGCGTGTCGCTCACGAACGTCTGCCCGAACAGTCCGCTCAGCGTCATCTCCGCGGTCTCTTCAATCGCGCCGAACACCCCGCGGACGCCCTCGATGAGGTTGTCCACGACGCCGAGTATGTCATATCCGAGGGAGAATCCGCCCTCCGTCTTGGTGAGCGTTCCCTCCGCGAGCGCAGGCAGGTTGCGCATGATCTTCGCCGCGGCAGGGCTTTGAAGCACGCCGACGATCCCGCCCGGCGAGACGAGTTCGAGCACGAGGTCGTCTTTAAGATCCTCTTTCAGCGCGGAGAAATCCACCTTGCCCTCCGTCTGTTCGCCCGTTGCGTAATACGCCTTGTCCCCGCGCAAGAAGAACATCGCATAGCTCGTCCCCTCTCCCGCCATCGAGGCGAATACGTCCGCCTGCACCTGTTCGCCGAGGAGCACCGCTCCCTCCGCCGCAAACTTCGTCTCCGCCGCGCCGATCGTAAGATTTGCGCTCGCCGAATAGGTGAATCCCTGAAACGTCGCGTCCGAGAGGGAGGAGAAGATCTCCCCTTTCACGGTCTCGTCCGTGATGACCGTGCCGGGCTTGATCGTATTCTGCCCGCCCTGATTGTTCCCTTGATTATTTCCCTGATTGTTTCCTTGATTGCCGCTTTGGTTTCCGCTCTGGTTGCCCTGATTGCCGCTGTTGGGAATGTCGGGTTCCTTGCATGCGGAGAGCCCGAACACGCCGAGCGTGAGAAGTCCCGCAAGCGCCATACCGATGATTTTCTTTTTCATGCTTGTCCTCCGTTTGCAGTATGGACGCTCCCGCCGTTTTTATGCGGCGGGAGAATTGCTTCGAAGGACGATCGGCGGGCGCGCAGGCTATGCTTCCGCGCGCCACGTCGCACTCAAAGGCTCTTTTTGCGGTAAATGACGACCCGTTGTCCCTCCTTGATCGGAAATTCGATGTCGGGATTGTTGGCGGAGACTTCCTCGGGCGGTTTTTTGAGGCTCTTGGAGAGCTCCCAGAGCCCGTCGCCCGCATGGGGAAGATAGACGCTCACCGCGCTGTCGCAGACGGGCAGCGGGTCCCCTTCCTCGGCGGCAACGACAACTTTGAAGAAGATTTTTTTCTGCGGCTGCAAGACGATTTTGAGGGTTGCCTCCGCGTCCACTTCGCCCTCCTGCCGCTGGCGCGCCGACACCCCGCAGCACAGCACGGACACGGCGCACTCTCCCTCCGCGGGAACGGAGACGGAGAAGGGCAGACTGAGTTCGACGCCGCGGTGGGATCCGTCCGCGCCGAGCACGAGAAGGGTCGCCATCGCAACGCCCTCGACGCGCGTCCCCTCCTCACCGCGCACGAGATTCGCCTCCGCGCGTTGGAGCGCGATCGCCTGAAAGACGTCCGAAAAATCCACGGCGGAGGAGAGCGCGGCTCTGCCCGACACCCGCTCCGTCACGGCGCTCATCTCCCCCGCGCCCCCGCATTCTCCCTCGGAGAACGCGAGCTTTACCGCATGGTCGGCGGAGAATGCGTCCGTCACGCAGTCGACAGAGGTCTCCTCATAGACGCAAGCCTCCGCGGCGAGGGTAAGTTCCGCCGAAATTCTGCACTTGCCCTGCTCTTCGTCCGCGTCCGCGTGAATGGCGACGTTCGTCACCGTGACGCGCGCCTCGCCGTCCGTCCCCGCCGACGCCTGTTCGCAGGGAATCTCGATGCGGAAGGGCACGAGCCGCTCGAAGGAGACGAGCGCGTTCTCCCCTTTGAGGGCGAGGACGCCGAGATTGATCTCCCCCTCGGCAACGACGGTTCCCGTCTCGCAGGCGATCCCGGAGAGATGCACCGTCTCGCTGTGCAGCAGAATATCGCCGATGAAGTCGGTCTCGAATTCGTCGTCCGCCTCCGCCGTCCCGCCGCAGAGATGCGCGGTGAGCATGGGCACGGTTTCGCGGCGGCAGATGAGATCGCCGCCCGTCAGATATTCGAGCGTCGAGTCGCCGTAGAGCACGACGTCCGCGCCGAGGAGCGCCGTCAGATACACGCTCGCCCCCTCCCGCCGCACCGAGACGTTCTCCGTCGTCAGTTTCACCTTCGCGGTGTGCGCGGGCGCGCTCTTGTCGCACTGCACCTTCGCCGAAAACTCCACGCCCTTCTCCGCACGGCAGATCTTTTTGTCCGCGTCCTCATACACGATGAGAAAGTGCACTCTGCCCGCGTATTTCACTTCCCCGCTTCCCGCCTCCGCCGAAAGCAGCACCGCATTCGCATGCGCCGCGAGCACCGTCTCCGCCTCGCCGCCGAAGCGGCATTCCACCGCCGTCTGCGCCGACGTTCCGCCGACCTTTCCGTATCCGCGGAAGGTTTCCGTTTCGAGATTCATCATCCTTTTCACTCCCCGTATTGGTTTCCCTCTATCGTATGCGGGAGGTCGCGGGGATATGCGCTCCTTTTCGCCCGCCGCAAAGGCGGAGACGCACGGAACGCGGGACGGCTCAGTATAAAATTGCGGAAAAACGGCAAAAATCCGCCCATGATCAAGTGCAACAACGACATTCAGAAGATCAAGGATTCGATTGCGGAATGTTTTCGCAAACAGGTGGACGTGACCGTCAATCTCGGCAGAAATAAGTTCCTTCGCTTCTGCGGGGAGCTCTCGGGCGTCTATCCCGCGCTCTTCACCGTACAGCCGAACGACAAGAATTTTTTGGGAAAGACGTCCTACTCCTACGCGGAGGTGCTCTGCGGGAGCGTGAAAGTGAAACCCGTCAAAAAAGCGGAGGGATAACTTCCTCCGCAACGATCCCGCCCGAAAACGGCGCAGATATCTTTTTTATTCCTCCTCATAGTAATAGGAATAGTCTATACCTTTCAGAAAGAGTTCGCGGTCGTTGATTTGGTCGGTCAACGCCATTTTTATCAGCCGATAAATGTCCGCCGCGTCGACAGGGCTTTTTCGCATCGCATCGAGATAGGCGCGCTTGTCAATTTTGCTCCAATCGACGCATTTGTGTAAGTTCTTCTTCAAAATGAGGTCGAGCCAGATGCGCGTACTGCGCCCGTTCCCCTCCATAAACGGATGGGCGATGTTCATTTCTACGTATTTTTTGACGATCTCTTCAAGGGTACTTTCGGGCATTTTCTCAATGAGTGCGAGATTTTCTTTTAAGTACATTGCCGGCGCGAACGCAAAACCGCCTTTGGCAAGATTCAGCCCGCGGATCTGTCCCGCAAAGTCAAATAGCCCGCCGAAGATATAGCCGTGAATCTGTTGCAATCCCTTTACCGTGCCGACTTCTATTTCGCCGATCATACCGCTTTCAAACAGTTCGTATGCTTTCTGCTTGCTCTTTTCGTCGACGGTGCTGCCCATGCCGGAGAGCCAGCGGACAAAGTTTTCGCGGTTCTTGGCGGGGATGAGTGCGACGACCGTGTTCACGCCGCCCGCGTCCACCACGTCGGTGAGATAGGATTTCCCGTCCCGCGCGAAGAGTTTCAGTTGTTTACAAATTGTAATCAACTGCGGATTGCGGCGCTTCATCTGCGCCCAATAGACACGCGGGTTTTTGCTCTTCGTGAGCGCCTCGGCGATGTCGACAGCGCAAAACCACCATTTGGAATCTTCATTGTTCCAGACGGCTCTTACCGGGACATCTTCAAAGAATCGAATTGATGTCTTGATCATTCTGACTCCTCTTCGGGCACGAAAGGACAGGTTCCCTTTCGCGTTGACTTTTTCAGAACATAAACGCCACGGTCGCCGCCATTGTGAGGATCAGGCAGACCGCCATGTATCTTGTGATCTTCTCCTTGAAGATCGCGCGCCCGAACACCGCGGAGAGCACGATCGTCCCGCCCGTTGTGATGGGATAGAGGCTGGAAGAATCGAGCTTGCCCTCGCCCATGCAGTTCATGGAGAGGACGAAGCCGAGCAGGCTGACGACGGAATACGCAACCAGCGCGATCATTGCCTTTGCGCCGAAGATGTCTTTTACCGTGAGAAGTTCGGCTTTTCTCCGCTTCCCCGCCGCCGCAGCGCCTACGCCGAACATGACGGCGAAGATCGCGACGGTAAACAGCCTCGTCCAGATGATGAAATCGTACAGCCCCGTTGCGCTTTGATGAAAGACGGAAGCGTTTGCCTGCACGGCGGAGAGGATGCTTGTGCCGCCGTTGAGCGCAAAGACGAAAAAACAGAGGAGATAAAACACCCAACCGCTCTTTTTTTCCGTCTCTTCGCTCTTTTTGTCCCCCATGGAAACGAGGAGCGAAAGCGCCATGACCGCCATTCCCACTCCCTTCCAGACGCTCATGCTCTCGTCCATGAACCAAAGTCCGAACACGAAGGGAAGCGCCATTCCGCCGAGCATCATGAAATTGCTGTATACGGACAGCTTGCCCCGCTTCATGACCGCGATGCCGACGATGACGATGAGCGCGGAGACCAGCGCGAGCGCCGCCGCGACGGTGAGCGTGAACGGCGTCGCCCCGACCGCAAACCCTTCCCCGGCGGCCGCCTTTACGGCGAAGATCAGCGCGGCGTTGATTGCCGTGGAGATGACGCCGAATACCAAAGAGGTGAACAGATTGTTCCCGACCCGCCTCTGGTAAAATTTCATGCAGACAAATTGTAGCGCATAGCACACCGAAGCGCCCGCCGCCATTGCATAGTATAACATTTCCGTTATGATGTCAACCCGTTGAGAGGCGGCGCGGCGCGCCTTGAAGCGCGCCGCGCCGCCGTTTTCCTTTCGTCAATCGGTTAATCGTTGTCGTCCTCTGTCTCGACGGGCACGTCCGCCGCCGTCTCTTCGGGCTTTTCGGTCTCGGCGGTGTCGTCGCGGTCGGTCACCGCCACCGTCGCCACGACGCCCTCCCGAAGATTCATCAATTTGACGCCGCGCGTGTTCCGCCCGATCCTCGAAATGTCCTCCGCGTGCATGCGGATGAGAATCCCCGCCGACGAGACCATCATGATATCGAGATCGTCCCGCACGAGTTTCATGTTGACGAGCGGACCCGTCTTTTCATTGAATACGCCCGCCTTGATTCCCTTGCCCGCGCGCGTCTGGACGCGGTAATCCGAGGGATCGGTGCGCTTTCCGTAGCCGTTTTCGGAGACCGTGAGGATATCGAATCCCTCGCGGAGCACGAGCATGTCGACGACGCGGTCGTCCTCTCCGAGATTGATCGCTCTCACGCCCATCGTGTCCCTCCCCATCGGGCGGACGTCCTCTTCCGAAAAGCGGATGCACTTCCCCGAACGGCTCGCGACGATGATCTCGTCGTTCCCGCCCGCAAACTGCACGGAGATCAACTCGTCGTCCTCGTTGATCCTGATCGCAATCTTCCCGCTCTTCATGATGCGTTCGAACTCGCTCGTCGCCGTCTTTTTGATGAGCCCCTTCTTCGTCGCCATCACGAGATAGCCCGTGCCGTTCTCATAGACCGGCAGAATTGCCGCGATCTTTTCGCCCGCGTCGAGCCCGACGATGTTGACGATCGCCCGCCCCCGCGCCTGACGGTTTGCCTCGGGAATCTCATATCCCTTGATCGAATACACCTTCCCGAGATTGGAGAAGAGCAGAATGGGGATATGGGTGGAGCAGACGAACATCTGCTCGACGAAATCGTCCTCCTTCGGGCGGTGTCCCGTAATTCCGACGCCGCCGCGGTTCTGGGCGCGGTACTCCGCCGCGGGGAACCGCTTGATGTAGCCGCCATGCGTCATGGAGATCACGACGTCCTCCTCGTCGATGAGATCCTCGTCGTCGATGTTGCCGTAGTCGACGGAGATCTCCGTCTTGCGTTCGGAGGGATATTTGTTGCGGATCGCCGTCAGATCGCTGCGGATGATCTCCATCACGCGGGTCTCGTGCGCGAGAATGTCGCGAAGGTCGGCGATCGTGCGGTGCAGTTCTTCGAGTTCCTCCCTGAGTTTCTCCACTTCGAGGGACGTGAGCCGTTGCAGCCGCATTTCGAGGATGGCGTTCGCCTGTTTGTCGCTCAGTTCGAACGCTCCCATGAGTTTGGCGGAAGCGTCGTTCTTGTCCGCGGACTCCTTGATGATGCGGATGACTTCGTCGATGTTGGCGAGCGCGAGCACGAGCCCTTCGACGATGTGGGCGCGCTCCTCCGTCTTTTGCAGATCGTATGCCGTTCTGCGGCGGATGACTTCCTTCTGATGTTCGAGATAGTACCGCAAAATCTCGCGCAGGTCGAGATAGCGCGGCTCCGTGCCGTTCTCGACGAGGGCGAGCAGAATGATCCCGTCCGAGATCTGCAAGTTGGTATGTTTATAGAGGGTGTTGAGAACGACCTGCGCGTTCGCGTCCTTCTTGCATTCGATCACGATGCGCAGTCCCTCTCTGCCCGATTCGTCGCGGATGTCCGCAATGCCCTCGATCCGCTTGTCCTTGACCATGTCCGCAATCTGGACGATGAGCTGCGCCTTGTTGACCTGATAGGGAATCTCCGTGACGACGATGCGGGAACGGACGTTTGCGCCCGTGCCGTGCTCTTCGATTTCGCACTTGGAGCGGATGATGATGTTGCCCTGACCCGTGCGGTACGCCTTGCGGATGCCGCCGCGCCCCATGATGACCCCGCCCGTCGGGAAATCGGGAGCGGGAATGTAGCGCATGAGATCGTCCACCGAGATGTCGGGGTCGTCGATCATGGCGATCGTGCCGTCGATGACTTCCGCAAGATTGTGCGGGGGAATGTTTGTCGCCATGCCCACGGCAATGCCATCCGACCCGTTGACGAGAAGATTGGGGAAGCGCGCGGGCAGAACCGCCGGCTCCATTTCGATGCCGTCGAAGTTGGGGAAGAAGTCCACCGTCTCCTTATCGAGATCGCGAAGCATCTCCGCCGCAAGTTTGGTGAGGCGCGCCTCCGTGTAACGCATGGCGGCGGGCGGATCGCCGTCGACCGACCCGAAATTGCCGTGCCCATCCACGAGCGGGAAGTTGATGGAGAAGTCCTGCGCGAGACGGACGAGCGCGTCATAGACGGAACTGTCGCCGTGGGGATGGAATTTACCCATGACGTCACCGACGATACGCGCGCACTTGCGGTACGCCTTGTCGTTGTAGAGCCCCATCTCGTGCATTGCATAGAGAATGCGGCGATGGACGGGTTTGAGCCCGTCGCGGACGTCCGGGATTGCACGGGACTTGTTGACCGCCATCGCATAGGCGATGAACGACCGTTTGAGTTCATCGTTGACTTCGACGTCGAGGATCTTCGTCATTTCGAGCGTCTTTTTGAATTCCTCGGTAAGTTCGGGTGATGTCTCTCTCTTTGCCATAATTTCTCCTTTCACAGATTTCTTCCCGGCGAATTTTTCGCTGCCTGCACGCATTTGGTTCTCCGTTAAAACGCAGAGAAGCGAGCAAGGCAAGAAGCGCGAGGCTTTCCGACGGGAGCGTACTATGGCGTACGTGACCGAGGAAAACGTAGCGCGACACGGCATTGCGAAGCTTATATGCGTTTAGATGTCAAGATCGGTAACGAGCGTGGCATTCTCTTCGATAAACTGCCGCCTTAGCTGCGGGCTCTCCCCCATCAGGACGGAGAACATTTTGTCCGCCTCGACCGCGTCCTGCATGCTCACCTTGATGAGAGTGCGTGTCGCGGGATTCATTGTCGTGTCCCAGAGCTGTTCGGTACTCATTTCGCCGAGCCCCTTATAGCGCTGGTATTCGACCTTATTGTTGTTGAGCGCGTCGTATGCGGTCTTTTCTTCCTCGCTGTAAAGATAGACGTCCTCCTTTCCCTTGACGCTCGCCTTATAGAGCGGGGGCATCGCCGAATAGACGTGTCCGTGCTCGATGAGGGGACGCATATAGCGGAACAGGAAGGTGAGAAGCAGAATGCGGATGTGCGCGCCGTCGACGTCGGCATCCGTCATCGAAATGATCCGGTCGTATCTGAGTTTGCTCTCGTCGAAGTCGTCCAAAATCCCGCACCCGAAGGCGGTGATCATCGCCTTGATCTCGGCGTTTTCGAGCGCGCGGTTGAGGCGCACTTTCTCGACGTTGAGGATCTTGCCGCGAAGGGGAAGGATCGCCTGAAATCTCCTGTCCCTTCCCTGCTTTGCCGTGCCGCCTGCGGAATCGCCCTCGACGATATAGATCTCGCAAAGCTCGGGACGCTTGTCCGAACAGTCGGCAAGTTTGCCGGGCAGGGTCGTCGATTCGAGCACTCCCTTCCGCCGCGTGAGTTCGCGCGCGTTGCGCGCCGCGTCGCGCGCCTTCTGCGCCGTGATACACCTGAGAACGAGCTCCCGCGCCTCGCCCGGGTGCTCCTCGATGTACGTCCCGAACCGCTCCTGCACGCATTTGCTGACAAACGGGCGGATGAAACTGTTGTTGAGTTTGTCCTTCGTCTGCGATTCGAACTGCGCGTCCTCGAGCTTGACCGAGACGACCGCCGTGATCCCCTCGCGGACGTCCTCGCCCGTGAGACGGTCGCTGTCCTTCAAGATGTTCAGCCGCTTGCCCGCGTCGTTGATGACTTTGGTGAGCGCGAGTTTCAGCCCTTCGACGTGCGTTCCGCCGTCGATCGTGTTGACGTTGTTCGCATAGGAATAGACGACTTCGTTGTAGCTGTCGTTGTATTGCAGCGCGATCTCGCAGACCGTCGTCCCGTCCTGCTCTTCGAAGTAGAGCGGCTCGGGAAAGAGGGTCTCGTTCCCCCTGTTGAGTTCCGAGACGAGTTCGCGGATTCCGCCCTCGTAATAAAAGACGTCCCCCCGCTCCTTCTCGCCGCGCTTGTCGGTGAGGGTGATCGTGAGCCCCTTGTTGAGGAAGGCGAGCTCTTTAAGGCGGATTTTCAGCGTCTCGTACTTAAAGACAGTCGTCTCGAAGATCTCGTCGTCGGGGAAGAAGGTGACTTTGGTGCCCGTCTTTTGCGTATCGCCGACGATCGCGAGCGCGCGCTGGGGCACGCCGCGGTTGTAGACCTGTTTGTAGATATGCCCGTTCTGGTAGATCTCCGCTTCGAGCCATTCGGAGAGCGCGTTGACCGCCTTCACGCCTACGCCGTGCAGTCCCGAGGAGACCTTGTAGCCCGAGTCTCCCCCGAATTTGCCGCCCGCGTTGACTTTGGTAAAGACGACTTCGACCGTCGAGATCCCCTCTTTGGGGTGGATTTCGGTGGGAATCCCCCGCCCGTTGTCCTCGACCGTACAGCTTCCGTCTGCGTTGATTGTCACATCCACGCGGTCGCAATAGCCCGCGAGCGCCTCGTCGATGGAATTATCGACGACTTCGCTCACGAGATGATGAAGCCCTTTTTCGTCCGTCGAGCTGATGTACATGCCGGGACGCTTTCTGATGTGTTCGAGCCCGTCGAGCACCTGAATCTGTTCGGCGCCGTATGCCGTTTCGACTTTTTCCGCCATTTCTCTCTCCCGATTTTATAGATTTCCGAGATCCTCCCGCCGGCGCAGCCGTCTGAGGAGAACCTTACCCGCAAAATAACCCGTCCACGCCGCGAGATAGCACGCGGCAAGGAGCGCGCAGAGCACGACGGCAGCCGCCGCCCCCCGTTCGTCATACCCGAGCGTTCCGACAACCGGCGCGGAGACAACCGCCGCAAGCGCGGCAAAGGGAAGCGCGGCGGCGAGACCGAGCAGGGCATAGACGAGCGAAGAGGAGAACTTCCCCGTCGTTTGATACGCCCTTCTCATGCCGTAGGCAAGAAGGAGAGGGAAACACAGATACGGCACAAGCCCGAGCGCTAAGGGCAGATACTTTTTCATCCCTCCCTCCTCCGCGCACGCATACGCGCGCCCGCGCGACACAATTATTATAGCATGGACAAAGAGAATTGTACAGCATTTTATGCCGTTTTTTCTTTGGCTTTTCCCGCGAAAACGCGAAAAAAGGCGCGTATTTCGGCTTACGCGCCCTTTTTGGGTCTGATTCGGTCTCCCCTCCGCCCGCGCTCATTCCTCGCCCGAGGGGGCGCAGGAGGGCGCAGAGGCGAAGATCTCCCGCGCATACCGTTCCACTTCCTCGGTCGTCTCCGCGGCGAACAGCTTGCGCTTCCACGCCGCCGCCCCGCGCTTTCCTTTGAGATAGAACGCCGCCATCTTGCGCATGTGTACGCAGGCGAACCGCTCGCCGAGGAGGGAACGGGTCTCGTCGAGTTCGCGCAGGAAGAGGGGGAGCATGGGCGGTTCCTCCCGCCCGGTGAGTTCGCAAAAGACGGCGGGACGGTAGAGCGCGGCGCGCGCGATCATCACGCCGTCCACGCCCGTGAGGGAGATCATCTTGCGCATGTCCTTCGTGTTCCAGATCCCGCCGTTGCCGATGACGGGAATCTTCACCGCCGCCTTCGCCGCCGCGATCTGCCCGAAATCGACGGGTCCCGCATAGATCTTGTCCCGCGTTCTGCCGTGCACGGTGATCATGCACGCGCCCGCGCCCTCGCACAGCCGCGCAAACTCCGCCGCGCGCCCGTCTCCCTCGCGGACGCCGACGCGGAATTTCACCGAGATCCGCTTTCCGCTCTTTGCGCACTCCCGCACGATCCGCTCGGCGAGCGGAAAGTCCTCCATGAGCGCACTGCCGTCGCCGTTTCTCACGATTTTTGGCATGGGACAGCCCATGTTGATGTCGACAAGATCGAATCCCGAGAGTTCCTCGCTCTCGCAGGCGGCGCGCATGAGTTCGGGACTGCTGCCGAAGATCTGCACCGCCCGCGGCGATTCCCCCTCCGAGACGAGGAGGCGTTTCGTCTCTTCGCTGCCGAACGCGAGCCCCTTGCAGCTCACCATTTCGGTGAATGCGAGCCCCGCGCCCAACTCACGGCACAGACGGCGGAAGGGTAGATTGGTATATCCCGCCATCGGCGCGAGAAAAATGTTGTTTTTGAGCCGGAGTCCCGCAATATCAAGTTCGTGCAGCATCTTTGGCTCGCCTGTAATATTCCCGTTTCTCTTCCTCGGAGAGAGCGTGCACGTCCTTTCCGTCCGCGCGGACGAACGATTCGTACAACGTGTAGCGTTTTTGCATCTTTTTCACGGTATCGAGGAGCGCCATCTCGCAGTCCGCGCCCGTCGCCCGACCGAGTTCGACCGTGCAGAACAGCACGTCGCCGAGTTCCTCCGCAACCGCCGCCCGATCGCCCGCCTCGTACGCACGGATAAGTTCGGAATACTCCTCGCGGAATTTCTTCTCGAAGGCGGCGAACGTCGCCTTGTCCCAGCCGCCTTTCTCCACCCGTTTTGCGATCTTCTGCGCGCGCAGAAGGGCGGGGAAGCACTCGGGCACGTCGTTCACCGCGTCCGAATAGGTCGTCTGGTGCTTTTCGGTCATCTTGTTCTTCTCCCAGACGGAGAGCGCGCCCTCCGCGCCCGACGCCTTGTCCTGCCCGAACACATGGGTGTGCCGCGTGATGAGTTTTTCGCACAGCTCCGTGAGCATGTCGTCCACGGTGAAATTTCCCTTCTCTTCCTCGATCAGCGTGTGGAAGAGGGACTGCATCAACACGTCGCCCGCCTCTTCGCACATCTTTCCGCTGTCGCCCGAGTCAATCGCGTCGACGAGTTCGTACGCCTCCTCGATCGCATTGATGCGGATGCTCTCGTGCGTCTGCACTCTGTCCCACGGGCAGCCGTCGGGCGCGCGGAGCCGACGCAGAATCACGAGGACGTCCCCGAATCCGAAGCGTTTCTTTTCGAGCAAGGGCTCTCCATAGAGCACGAGCCCCGCATAGGAATAGTCGGGACGTCTGTCCGCCTCGAACAGGGGGATCTTCGCCGCCGTGCC
>CANRGR010000007.1 GCA_947630245.1 uncultured Clostridia bacterium
TGCGCCTGAAGAGATTCGAACTCCTGACACACGGCTTAGAAGGCCGTTGCTCTATCCACCTGAGCTACAGGCGCATACCCTCTGCCTTACACTGACTTGACTGCAAAATGGAGCGGGTGATGGGAATCGGACCCACGCGGCCAGCTTGGAAGGCTGGAATTCTACCATTGAACTACACCCGCATCAACCAACGCTTGTCTATTCTAACAAAGTTTTCTCCGCTTGTCAATTATTTTTCGGGTCTTTTTGCCGATTTTTTTAGATTTTCTCACCCGTCCCGATTTTTATGTCCGACAATTTCTTTGAAAAAAACGTTACAATACGTTGACATCCGAACGATGATTTGTTAAAATAGTGTGTATCTTTTGAATCATAAAGGAGAAAGACAAAATGTCCAAAGGTACTTATCGTCTTGTCGTATGGATTCTGAACGCTGTCGTCGCGGTCGCCTGCCTATTGGCGATCATCGGCTATTTCTTCGCTCCGTTCTGGTCCGTCAACGCAACATATACCGTCCATGCGGAAGATCTCAAAAAAATGTTGGGATCGGAGTCCGATCTCTTCAATGTCGACGAAGTGATCGACGAAAAAGGGCTCGATGTGCCGCTCAAAGTGGAGATCACGATGGGGCATCTCTTCAAGTCGTTTGATTCCGACTCCAAAGCCGTGGTCGATCACATCATTGAGGGGAACGTCGACAAGGTCGTCGACAGTTTGACCTCCACGATCGGCAGCGTCTCCAAAACCGTGGTGCAGTCCGCCGCAAAAAAGGTCGTGAAGGAGCAGGTCCATAAGCAGGTGAAGGATTACCTTCAAAAGAGCACGGAGGGGATCACGGACGCAGACGTTCAAACCCGTCTCGACAACGCCAACATCAGCGACGAATACATCGAACAAAAGACGGACGAACTCGTCCAGCTCGTTTACAGCGAGGGCGGAACCAACGTCGACGCAATCTCCGACAATGTCATCGACACGGTTGAGGACGTCTATGGAAAGCTCAAAGAGAACGATCCAGATTTCGCCGATGCGGAACTCACGGAAGAGGACAAGAACGCCATTCGCGATAAAGTGAACGAAACCGTCTCCAAATTGGCGGATGAGAACGGTCACATCAACGCGGACGAACTCGTTTCCCAGCTCCTCCTCAGCTTCCTGAAAGACCAGAACGGAGACAAGACCGGGAGCGCGTCCGCCGAGGCATCCGGGATTGTATCCCTCGCCGCCGAACCGAACGACGCGGCAGACAGTCCTTCGGGCAATACGAGTGCGAGCGATCAACTGAAAAAGGAAGTGCAGACCTATATCGTCAACGCGATTCCCGAAAATCTTCCCGGGATTCTCGTCTGGGCGCTCCGCGGTCTGATTCTCCTGTTCTTCCTCTCGTCCTGCGCATGGATCTATATCCTCGTCAAACTCATCGTGAAGTTCATCAAGAAAGGGGAGCCGACCGTAAAGCTCAAAATGCCGATCATTCTCGGTTGGATGCCGTTCTTCCTCCTGGTGCTTGCGCCTTCGATCGCGCTTTTGATTCTCCGCTCCACATCGCTCGCCGCGGCGGGGGGAGCGCTTGAAATCCTCTCCTCGCTCGCGATCTCCTTCTCGTCCATCGGTTGGATTGCGCTTGCCTGCGCCTGCGTCTGCTTTGCGATCTCGATCGTCTACATGGTATTCCGCAGAATGAACCGCAACAACAGCGACGCGCCCGAAGAGAACGACGCGGAGAGCCAGCTCCAACCCGCACAGGCGGAGGACGACGAATATTGAGAAGGTTTTCACAGAATACAGTATAGATAAGAATTGAGCGAAACCGCCCCGATTTACGGGGCGGTTTTCATGTTTGCCGTTTTGTCATACGCCGAGGAGACGGAGATCCGATACGCCTGTCCGTTGCGGAAGCGGATGAAGTCGTTGTCTACGTTGTTTTCGCTGTCAACACCGTCGTTGCTTGACAATCTGCAATAGAGGGCAGTTATTTTCTCACATCCGAAATAAGAATGGTTATCGGTGTGGAGGTCTTATTGTTGAGATGGTCCTCGGTACCGACGACAGACCCGCCCGAAAAAAGTCAAGTTTCATTCAGCCTCAAAATAGAATTCATGCCCCATGCAATAAATCTTATCCTTCCAGTCAAATGCATATAAGGTAAAATACTGATTGTTGCCTTCATCCATTTCGACATAAAAAGTAATGCTCCTCTCGGCTATATAACCATAGTCTATTTTTTTCACACCGTCCGTAACATTATAAAATCCGAAATAGGCATCGTCATCTACAGACGCCACAAAACCATCTGTTACATCCAAAGGTTCTGTTAAAGAAAGAACTATTTTTGATTCAGGCGTAAAAAAGGTATCATCTTCATAGTCTTTTATATTAAAATCGCCCGGTTGAAAATCAAGAGAATAATCCCGCCAATCCTTGCAAGCAGAAAGGCAAAAGCCTACGCATACCAAAAAAATCGTTAGAATCAAACGTTGTGTTCGCATCCGCATCTAAGCTCACCATCCACCATAAAGATTTCTCTATGAACATGTTCCGTTTCTTTGCAAATTATCGACCAGTCATATCCAGTTAAAAATGGTCTGTCTATTATAGTCTTCATTTTTTTCTCCTCGCTCTCTTAATTTTGATTTTACATATTTATCTGCTTTAAGTTGCCAAGCTGCATTATCTCTTTCCTATATTATCAAATTGCATTGGTAGACACCCCCGTTTCTCAGATTCTTCGGCAGAAAGATAAAATCTTTTTTCAAAAACATCCCTATAAACGATTCAATTATATCATAACACGCGCCATTTGTCAATAGATATTTGGAAGACGTTATTCAATATATTAGAAATAAAGGTTTGGTGGCGGCTATTCAATCTTCCATAGCCATGCGATACTTCGTGAAACAGAAAAAATGAGCCGTGGTCGCCCACGACTATTTTTCACGTATCCGTATAGGAACTCTCCGCGTGTAATTTGGATTTTTGTTGCAGTTTCAGTTTAACAGATTCTTTTCGCCCTGTCAAGCGGGATTTCGGTTTCGGGCAAAATTTATTCGTAGCCGCCGAACGCGCCGCCGAAATTTGCGAATCCAGGCGCTGCGGAACTTGACGGAGACGGGAATGCGTGATATAATGAATCAAACAGGAGAAAAAAATATGAATGTCGTACAAAAACAGAGAAACAGCAAGATGTGCGCGGTCTGCGGGCTCGACAACCGCTTCGGTCTGCGCGCGCCGTTTTACAGCATGGAGGACGGGAGCGTCGCGTCCGTCTTTCGCTTCCGCGAAGAACATCAGAGCTATCCCGGCAGGGTCCACGGCGGATTGATCACCGCCATGCTCGACGAACTGGGACTCCGCGCGCTTTGGGCAAAAGAGGGCGGCGAGTTCACTTACGGCGTCACGCTCTCGCTCGAAACAAAGTACCGCAAGCCCGTCCCGTACGGCGCCGATCTCATCGGAAGGGGCGCCGTTGCCAAAGAGAGCGGGAACTTTCTCACCGCGGAGTGCACGATTTCCTCCGCGGAGGGTACCGTCCTCGCCGCCGCGACGATCAAATATCTCAAACTCACGCCGCAGCAGATCCAAGCGGGCGTCAACGAGCACGAGGAGATGTGCTATCTCATCGAGGACGGCGTCAAAGAGATCGACTTGAAGGAGAACAGGTGAATTACACTCTCGTCACGGGCGCATGCGGCGGGCTCGGCGGAGCGTTCGTGCGCCTTCTCGCCCGCCGGGGCGAACCGCTCTTCCTCACGGGACGGAGCGAGGACAGGCTCCGTGCGCTCTCGGAGGAACTGTGTGCGGCGAATCACGCTCTGCCCGTGGATTTCTTTCCCTGCGATCTGAGCAACGAACGGGCGCGCGGGCGTCTCTTTGCCTATTGCGACAGCCGCCGCGTCCGCTTTGCTCGCATGATCTACGTCGCGGGCGCGGACATCCAGAAATCCTTCGAAAAATACACCGAGGAGAAACTTCTCTTGCAGGCGCGGGTCAACTTCGAGGGCGCCGTCTCGCTGATCCGCTCCGTAATGGCGCGGTCCGACCTCGACGGCAGCACGGAATTCCTCTGTATCGGCAGCGTCTCTGGGCTCATGCCCATGCCGTACTTCGCGTTGTACAGCGCCACGAAAAAGGCGCTCTGGCAGTTCTGCGCCGCGCTGCGCGAAGAGCTGAAAGGGCGGGCGCATGTCACCTGCGTCCTCCCGGGCGCAATTCCGACGCGGGAGGACGTACGGGAATATATCAAAGGGCAGGGGCTGTGGGGGAGACTTGCCGCGCTGCCGCCCGAGACGGTCGCGGAAAAAAGTCTTTCCGCTCTGCACAAGAACCGCCGATCCGTCGTGATCGGATTCTGGAACAAACTCATGCGGGTCGGAACCGCGCTCGTCCCGCTTCCCCTCAAACTGCGGTTCATCGCAAAAAGGTGGAGAAAGTGTGAAAAGGACGCCTTCTGAGGCGTCCTTTCCGCATGAGTGAGATTATTTTTTCTTGTTTTTCATCTCCTCCTCTTCCTCGGGTGTGGAGAAGGAGAAGCCGATGCCGGGCTTGCGGCGCATGAGTTCCTTGACAAAATCGTCGTACCAGATCTCCTTGACGACAATCACCGTATATTTCGTTCTGAAATCGTCGAAATACACGGCGAGTTTGTTGAGCCCTTTGAAGAGATGGACGGAATAGATCGACTTGATCTCATATTTTTGCTTGATGAATCCGAACTGCAAAATCAACCGGTCTTCGGTGAGGACATACTGCGAACGGATGAGCAGTGCGACGATGACCGCCGAGAAGAACACGCTCACGAAGTAGAGTATGACATATTGGATCCATTGATAGACCGAATCCGCGCCGTCGCCCAAGAATCCGATAAACCGCCAGGTCGTGAGACCGAATCCCGCGGCACAGAGCACCAGAGCGACATAGAATACCGCCAGCATGAAGGGCGTAAACTTAAACGGATATTTCTTTGTTCCGGAGACATCGTTTTCGGGATTTTCCATAGTCACAGTATAAAGCATTTCCCCGAAAAAAGCAAACAAATTTCACGGGCGGAAAAATTTTCCGGAAAATTCCCGTCCTTTTTTCGGAAGGACTTGAAATCCCCCGCGGTTTTTGGTATAATGAGAACATATTGATTACTTACGGAGGAGAGTATGGTCAGACTGATCCGTCAAGGCGTTTATTACATGGACGGAAAGCTCGTGAAGGAGAGCGAGGCGTTCATGACTTCGGATAAAAGAGAGTCCGCCGAGAAAAATACCGTCACTTACCGAATCTTATCGGCGCACACAAAGGAAATGGGGCAATCGGCGGCGTTGAAGCCCGACGCAGTCCTTTTGTCCTGCGAGACGGACGTCCTGCGCACGCTCGACTTCGTGGGAATGAAGGAATTTTCCGTTCCGACTTATCTCTTCGAAACGTTTTTCGACGGCGATTTCCTGCGCTCGGCGGCACAAAAATGGGGCGGCGTCTATGTCCCCGACAATCTCGCCGAATCGGGCGCGTTCGCCTGCGGGCAGGTTGCAAGGAGCGGACAGCTTCTCTTTGCTTCGGAAAAATTTTCCTGCGGCGCGCTCGGCGCGATGACCCTCAGAATGGAAGAGGGCGATCTCCTTCGGCTCTACACAAAGGGAACGGTCGATTTGTCCCGCCGCGGACTTCTCGCCGTATATCTGAAAGGGAAACTCCGCAAGGGCGTGGGACCGACCGACGTTGCGCTTTCCGTCTTGCAGGCGCTGAAAAAGGCGGGGAACTTCGCCGAGGGGAAGTATCTCGAAGTGTTCGGCGCGGGCGTGGGCGGGCTCTCGATGGACTGCCGCACCGCGCTCGATCGCGCGCTCAAACACGCAGGGATCCTGTCATCCGTCTGGATCTGCGACGACAGGACGCGGGAATATTTCGAAACTCACCTGCGCGGGGAGGATTTCAAGCCTCTCGCGCCCGTACAGCCCGCCTACTACGACGGCGCGGTGACCGTCGATCTTTCGGACATCGAGCCGATGATCGCCGTCGGCGGGAAGATTCTGACGGTGAAAGATATGATCGAGCATCCCGCCGAAGGGTATACAAAGGACGGACGCGCCTTTTTGGGCGCCGCTACCGTGGATCCGCCGTATGCGACCTATGAGACGGTCGCGGAGATGGCGGAGATCCTGCGGGATAAACAGATCGGCGGCGAAACGGCTTGCTGCGTTCTGCAATCTTCCAAACCCGTGACGCTTGCCCTCGCCGAAAACGGATATTTGGGCGTGCTTTTGCGCGCGGGCGTGGACTATAACGAGGTCGTGTTTGCGCAAATTGATGCCGGAGATGCCGACGACGGTTGGGATCACGGTCTTTGTCTCGACGCGAGAACGATCGCGGCGACCGTCGCAAACGGGGGATATCTCACTTCCGCGCTCGGGCTCGACTACCCGAAGCGGATCAAAAAATACAAATTCGACCCCGCGCCCTGTCAAAGCCGCGTCTTAGACGCTCTCGGAAGGGCGCAAAGCGGTGCGCCGCTTGCCTATGACGATGAAATCCGCCCGCTTCCGACGTTCCCGCCGCTCCCCGAGGATCTCGAACTTTCCGTCGGGGGCGAAGAGGGGGATTTTGCCGTCCTCATCGACAATCCGGAGGAGTACGGCTGGTCGCAGGCAGTCGGGGACAGGGTGCGCGGCGCAAAGGCGGCGCTCTCCCGAAACTTCCCCGAAAAGTTGCGCACCCATCTCATCGACTGGGGCATTCTGCCGCTTACCTATGGAAAATTCGAGTTCAGGGAGGGGGACGTGCTCACCCTTGAAAAGATCGCTTCGACCGTACGGGAGGGCGAGGAGCGGATCCTCGGAACAGTCGCCGGCAAACGGCGGAGCAAGGATCTCGTGTTGGAACTCGGACCGCTCTCCGCAAAGGAACGCAACATCCTGCTTGCGGGCGGAAAAAATAATCTCATGAGGAAAGCATAATGGTGTTTACCTTTGAACAAACCAAAAAAATCATTGATCTGGATCCGTTTCCCCGTCCCGCGCCGTTTGCGACGAAGGAGGAGATGACCGAGGCGTGCGACACCATTTTGAAGTTTCTGCTCCGCGAACGGGGGATGATCGCCGCGTTCAGCACGACATACGAGCGCAAACGCGCGCTCGTGCGCGGCTACATGAACGAGCGTGCGCCGCTGCCCGTTCCGGGGGATCTGATCGAACTGCAAAATCGGCTCTTCTGGACGGAGACGATCATGCGCGGCATCGTCCGCATCGCGGACATTCCCGAGATCAAATACGGCATCTCTCTGTGGGAAGGGGACATCACCCGTCTCGACGCGGACGGGATCGTCAACGCCGCAAATTCCCGCCTGCTCGGCTGCTTTCTCCCGGGGCACAACTGCATCGACAACGTAATCCATTCCTTCGCGGGCATGCAGTTGAGGAGCGACTGCGCCCGCCTCATGGCGCGGCAAGATAAACAGGAGGAGGACGTGGGGGACGCTAAGATCACCCGCGCCTACAATCTTCCGAGCGTCTATGTGCTCCACACCGTCGGTCCCATGATCGGACACGAGCCCGACGAAAAGCAGAAGGCGGAACTTCGTTCCTGCTATACTTCCTGTCTCAATCTCGCGGAGGAGGCGGGGCTCAACTCATTGGCATTCTGCTGCGTCGCAACAGGAGTCTTTAATTTCCCGCATGCCGCTGCCGCGGAGATCGCCGTCGGCGCGGTGGTGAACTGGAAGCTCCGCCATCCCGAGAACAACATGCGCGTCATCTTCAACACCTTCCTTCCCGCGGATACGAAGATCTACGAGCAGATCCTCAAATATATCTGATCCGCCCGCAGTCGCCGGGAAAACACTCGGCTGTTAGGCGTTTCTTATAAAAATCCGGAGGTAATTTTATGACAAACTTACTTTTGATGACTTCTTCTCCCAGCACGGGCGTGATCATCGGCATCGCGGTCGGCGGCGGAATTGTGCTCATCGCAATTCTTCTCGTGATCTGGTACATCTGCCTGCGCAACGGTCTGCTCCGCCTCAGAAACACGGTGGAAGAGGGGTGGGCGACGATCGACGTCCAGCTCAAAAAGCGCTACGATCTGCTCCCCAATCTCGTCGAGACCGTGAAGGGATACGCGAAACACGAGAGCGAAACGCTCGAAGCGGTCATCCGTGCGCGCAACGCCGCCATGACTGCCACGGGCGACGCAAAGATCGCCGCGGAAAACGCGCTCAGCGGGACGTTGAAATCGCTGTTCGCACTCACCGAGGCATATCCCGAACTCAAAGCCAATTCCAATTTCCTCGACCTGCAAAACCAGCTCAAACGCATCGAGGATGAGATCTCCGCCGCGCGCCGCTATTACAACGGCACCGTGCGGGAACTCAACACAAAGATCGACGTATTCCCTTCGAGCTTTGCCGCAAAACGTCTCGGACTTTCCAAGCGCGCCTATTTCGAACTCGACAGCGAGGCGGAACGCACCGCGCCCTCCGTGAAATTCTGATGAAAACCAAGCGTTTCCTTTTGCTTTTACCGTTTCTTACGGTGATTCTGATGCTCGTCGCGTCCGTGGGCGCCGCGCCCGTCGCGGCGTCCGCCGATTCCCCTTATCTCGGGCATACGGGCGGGGATTATCTCATCGAATCGTACGATGTCGAGATGAATATCTCCGCCGACCGCACGATCGACGTCAAGGAAGTGATCGCCGTTGTCTTTGCGACGGACTTCGGCATGAATTATAACGTGCACGGGATCACCCGCAGTCTTCCGCTCGAGGGCGGCGTGCGCTATCTCGACTTCGATCTTCGCTGCGACAATCCCGATTTTTCGCCCTACACCGAGACGGACGACAGCTCTTTTATCACTTTTTATCTGCGCGGAGACGGCACGGTGTACGGACAGAAGAGAACCTACACGATCTCGTACCGCATGATCTCGCCCGTCCTCGCGGAGACGGAGGAGCGCAAAGATAAGGGCTATCTCTCCCTCGACGTCATCGGTTACTGTTGGCGCGCGCAGATCATGAACATGACCGCAAAGATCACCGTTCCGGACGGTTTGGAGGAGTTTCGCGTCTATTCGGGCACCAACTCGCCCAATGGCAATCTGTACGACGTCAGCGTCTCGCGGGACGGAAACGTCTTTACGCTCTTCTCCCCGAACCTTTCATGCGCGAGCGGACGATCGGCGGGCGTCACGTTCGATATGAGTTTTGCGGAGGGCGCGCTCGGACGGGCGTCCGATCCGAGCATCTGGATCGCACTCTTATGCGGCGCGGGCGTCCTCGCCGTTGCCATAGCCGTCGGACTGCTCTTCTGCCGTCCGCCGCACATGACGACGACAATCAATCTGACCGCTCCCGAAGAGATGGATCCGCTCCTCATGGGACAGCTGATCGACAACCGCGTCGACAGCGAAGATCTCGGCGCGCTCGTCTTTTATCTTGCCGAACAGGGCTATCTGACGATTGATCTGAGCGAAGGCGAGGACGATCCCATCCTGCAAAAGACGGACAAACCGCTTCCGCCCGACGCGGAGAAACACATCGCAATCTTTTACAACGGGCTCTTCGAATTCCGTGACCGCGTGAGTTCCTCCGAGCTTAAAAACGCGTTCTATCATACCGCGCAGTCTGCGGCGGGGAGCGTCAAGCTCTCGGCGGGCAAGATTTATAAGACCCGTAGCTACATTCTTCTCGGCTTGATCGCCGTCCTCACCGTCCTCACGCTCGGCGGATTCACCTGCCTCTATTCCGTATTCAACGTCTTTCGGGACTATTATTCGATTACGGGGATCATCGCCTGCACCATCGGCTTTGCCACCGCGGCGGCGTTCCGCCTTACGGTGACGCAGCACAGATACAAGTGGGGGAAGGGAAAGAAACTTCTTTTTTCGCTCTGCGGTTTGATCGGTCTTGCGGCTGTGACGCCGTATCCGATGTTCCCGAATCCCGCCTACGGCATCTGGACGTTCGCTCTTGCGGTGCTCTTTTCGGCGCTGTCGGGCATGGTCGCGGGGGGATATCTCACGCGGACGGAGGAATACACCGCACGGCTCGGACAGATCCTCGGATTCAAACAGTTCATTCTCGTCACCGAGAAGGATCGGATTGAATTCATGCTCAAAGAAAATCCCGCGCTCTACTATCATATCCTGCCCTACGCGCAGGTATTGGGCGTGACCGACGTCTGGACGGAGAAATTCGACGGGCTCGATCTCAAACCGCCGTCCTATCTTTACGGCTCCTATACCGCCTTTGATTTCGTCATCTGGAACCATATTTTCTTCAATATGAACCGTTCGATGAGCCATTCGATGGTCTCGCGCCCGTCCTCGGCGGGGAGAGGCTACAACCACTCCGGCGGATTCGGGGGAGGATTCGGCGGAGGCGGAATCGGCGGGGGCGGAGGCGGATCTTGCTGAACCAAAGGAGTACCCGATGAAATACCTTCTTGCACTTGACGCGGGCACGACGAGCGTCCGCGCCATGCTGTTCGACTTTGAACGAAAACAATTTGTCTACACCGCGCAACAGGAAGTCGGGCAGAGTTTCCCGCACAGCGGCTGGGTGGAGCAGGACGCGAACGAGATCTACTACAAATCCGCCTATGTCCTCAACCGCTGTATCGCCGAAGCGGGGGCGGAAAATATCGCGGGGATCGGGCTTACCAACCAGCGGGAAACCGTCGTCTGTTGGGACCGTAACACGGGAGAGCCGATCGCGCCCGCCATCGGATGGCAATGCCGGAGAACAAGCGAGTTCTGCGCGTCCGTCCCGCAGGCGGAGCGGGAAATCATCCGCAAAAAAACAGGGCTTCCCGTCGACGCATACTTTTCCGCAAGCAAAATCAAATGGATTCTCGACCATGTGCCCGCGGCGCGCAAATTGCTCGAACGGAACACGCTCTGTGCCGGCACGGTAGACAGCTATCTCATCTTCAAACTGACGGGAAACTTTGTCACCGATCACACCAACGCCTCGCGCACCATGCTCTTCAACATCCATACGCTCGATTGGGACGACGAACTTCTCTCCTACTTTTCGATCCCGCGCGGCATCCTGCCCGAGGTAAAGTCCTCGGCTTCGGTGATGGGGGAGACGTCCTTCGGCGGGAGGAAGATTCCGATCGCAGGCGTGGCGGGGGATCAACAATCCGCTCTCTTCGGACAGGCATGCCTTTATGAGGGGGACGGGAAAATTACATACGGAACGGGGCTCTTTCTGCTCTTCAATACGGGAAAAACCTGCGCGGATTCTCAAAGCGGGCTCATCTCCACTGTCGGCTACACGCTGAAAGACAAGACCGTCTATGCGCTCGAAGGGAGCGTCTTTCATGCGGGCAGCGGCGTGCAGTGGCTGCGGGACGGGCTCGGCTTCATTTCGGACGCCGCGGAAACCGAGACGCTCGCCCGCAGTGTTCCAAACGCCGGCGGCGTGACCTTCGTGCCCGCCTTCACGGGGCTCGGCGCGCCGCATTGGGACAGCGAAGCGAGGGGAATCCTCTCGGGTCTGACGCGGGGAACGACGAAGGCACACATCGTCCGCGCGGTGCTGGAAAGTATCGCGTACAGCGCGCGGGAACTCATCGACTGCATGCAACGGGACAGCGGGATCTGCCTGCGCGAAATCAAATGCGACGGGGGAGCCTCCGCCAACGACTTCCTCATGCAGTATCAGGCGAACGTTCTCGGAATCGGCGTCAACCGCCCTGCGGAGCGGGAGAGCACGGCGCTCGGCGCCGTCCTGCTTGCCGCGATTTCCCTCGGAATGATGGACGAAGCCGAAGCGCGATCGGTGCGAAAGACGCAGAAACTCTTCCGTCCCGAGGAGAACCGCGCAGCATGCGAAGAGGGGTATCAAGCCTATCTGCTCGCCGTAAAACGCGCTCTTTTGAAAGGATAATCGCATTTTTTAGCAGTTAGCATAGTACTATGTCAGACATAATCGCCATGAAATCACCCTCATGGCGATTTTTTCATACGATGTCAGATGAAAATCTATCTGAGAAAGAGGAGTTATTTTACTTTTCGCGGCGTGGAGAGCTATGCGCTCGATCTGCTCGGTGAGACGCCGTATTCCCTCATGAAGAAGCGGCTCGATGCGGAGGACCTTCCCGATCTTCTTGCGGGAGACTATGTTCTGCTCGAT
The DNA here is from genome assembly GCA_947630245.1 of uncultured Clostridia bacterium. Taxonomy (GTDB): domain Bacteria; phylum Bacillota; class Clostridia; order Christensenellales; family Borkfalkiaceae; genus Gallimonas. The sequence goes on from CANRGR010000007.1 coordinate 12,118, forward strand.
CCCGTCTATCCCTTCCTGACGCGCGAGACGCTGTTTTCCTTCCTCGAAGGCAGGGAAGGAAGTTATTATTTTACGGGCGGAGAGGTGCACAGGCACGGATTCTCCGTTTCCCGCTCCCCGCGGATTAGAACGGATGAACTCGGTCAGGGGCTCTTTTCGCTCGGCGACTATCCCGCCGTCCTCGCCGCCGCTACTTCGCTCAGCGAAAAAATTCATGCGGACTGCGGCGCGCTCGTCGAAAAGGGAGCGGAGATCTCCTTTTGTTCCGAACTCTCGGAGGGCGCAATCGTGCAAAGGGGGGCGCGGCTTGTCGGAGCGTGCCGCGTCGGCAAAAACGCGGAGATCGGCGCAGGCTCGCGCCTCGTCGAAAGCTCCGTTGGCGCGGGGTCGTCTCTTTCCCACAGCGTGCTCGACCATGCGGAAGTCGGCGAAGGTTGCACGGTCGGTCCGTTTGCGTATCTGCGCGCAGGCACAAAGGTGGGGAACCGATGCCGCATCGGCGACTTTGTTGAGTTGAAGAACGCCGTCATCGGAGCGGAATGCAAAATTGCCCATCTCGCCTATGTGGGGGACGCCGATCTCGGCGAGAGGGGGAACGTCGGGTGCGGCGCTGTGTTCGTCAATTACAACGGAAAAACCAAGTCGCGCGTCCGCGTCGGAAAAGGATGTTTCATCGGATCCAACTGCAATCTCATCGCCCCGCTCACGCTCGGCGACGGCGCCTTCGTCGCCGCGGGGACCACGCTCACCCGCGATCTCTCCGAGGACGATTTCTGCATCGGACGCTGCCGCGAGACAGTCAAACCGCACCGCGGAAGGAGATACTACGATCCCTGACCCGCGGCACCCTTTTTTCGGGTCGTTCATAGAATGAATCAGCCGAAAGGAGAGCGCTATGGGAAAATATTTCGGGACGGACGGATTCCGCGGCCGCGCCAATGAAACGCTGACCGCCACGCACGCTTACAAAGTGGGTCGGTTTCTCGGAAACTATTGCCAAAGAGAGGGGGAACGCGCACGGATTGTCGTCGGAAAAGATACCCGCCGTTCCTCCTATATGCTCGAATACGCGCTTGCCGCGGGAATCACCGCGTCGGGCGCGGACGCCTATCTTTTGCACGTCACGACCACGCCGTCCGTTTCCTTTGTCGTAAAATCGGAGGGATTCGACTGCGGCGTCATGATCTCCGCAAGCCACAATCCGTACGAGGACAACGGAATCAAGATCATCGGGCGGGGCGGCGAGAAAATGGAGGAGGACGTTCTGCTTCGGATCGAGGCGCATCTGGACGGAAGAACGCTGCTTCCTCTCGCCACGGGCGATCGGATCGGACGGACCGTCGACTATGTCGCGGGGAGAAACCGCTATCTCGGCTATCTTCTCTCCCTCTCCCGCACATCCTTCCGCGGTATGCGCGTCGGGCTCGACTGCGCAAACGGAAGCGCATGGGCGACGGGGAAGGCGGTCTTTGACGCGCTCGGCGCGGAGGTTCATCTGACGGGCGCGGACCCGGACGGCGTCAACATCAACCGCGACTGCGGCTCCACACACCCCGAAACCCTCCGTTTTCTCGTCAAAGAGCGCGGGCTGGACATCGGATTCGCCTTTGACGGAGACGCAGACCGCTGCGTCTGCGTTGACGAACGGGGCGAGCTCGCCGACGGCGATTCCATTCTGTATCTCTGCGCAAAGCACATGAAGGCGCGGGGCGAACTCGAAGGCGACGGCGTCGCGGTCACGGTCATGAGCAATTCTGGGCTCGTCCGTTCGCTTTCGCGCGAAGGGATCTCCTGCGCCGTCACGCCCGTCGGCGACCGATTCGTGTACGAGGAGATGCTCGCGCGCGGCTATTCGCTCGGCGGGGAACAATCGGGACACATCATTTTCCGGAAATACGCCTCAACGGGGGACGGCATTCTCACGGCGCTCAAAGTTATGGAGACCGTCCTCGCGGCAAAGTGCCAGCTCTCCGTCCTCACGGAAGGGCTGACGCGATTTCCGCAAGTCGTCAGAAGCGTTCGCGTCAACGACCAATCGGTCATCGGAAGCGAGCGGGTACGGGACGCGGTCAACAAGGCGGAACAACTGCTCGGAGAGGGACGGCTCCTGCTCCGCCCTTCGGGGACGGAACCCGTCGTGCGGATCCTCGCAGAGTGCCAAAGCGAGGAGGATTGCCGCGCCGCGGTGCGGATTGCCGAGGAGGCGATTGTCAAAGAGGAGGGCGGAACATGTGCGGAATTGTAGGATACGTCGGAAACAGACGCGCCGCGCCCATTCTCTTGGAGGGATTGAAACGGCTCGAATACCGCGGCTACGATTCCGCGGGCGTTGCCGTTCTCAACGACGGGATCTCAATCGTGCGAAAGAAGGGACGGGTGAGCGCGCTCAAAGAGGCGGAGGGGATGGGGGGAACGATCGGAATCGGACATACCCGCTGGGCGACGCATGGCGCGCCGTCCGAACAAAACGCGCATCCCCATCTCTACGGCAGATTTGCCGTCGTACATAACGGGATCATCGAAAATTATCTCGCACTGAAAGAGGAGTGCCTCCATCGGGGGGAGACGTTCTCCTCGGAGACGGACAGCGAAGTCATTGCGCATCTTCTGAATTATTCTTACCGCGGAGACGTTCTTGCCGCATTGCGGGAGACGACGGCGCGGCTCAAAGGCTCCTTTGCGCTCGCCGTGCTGTGCCGCGACGAACCGGATCGCCTCTTTCTCGCACGGGAGAAGAGCCCGCTCGTTGTGGGAAGGGGGGAGGACGGGACCTATGCCGCGAGCGACGTCCCCGCGATTGCAGAAAAATGCGATAAAATTTATTCCCTATCGGACGGCGAACTCGCCGTGCTGGACAGGAAAGAGATCAAGTTTTTCGACAGGGTGGGAACGATCGAAAAGCGGGAGCTCGCCATTGACCGAAGCGCCGATATTCCGCAGCTGTGCGGATTTTCGCACTACATGCGCAAAGAAATGGAGGAAATTCCCGCAGCGATCGCCAATTCTCTGATAGATTTCGCAACCGATTTTCGCTTTTCGGCATTTTGCGAAGTATTATGTCAGACAAAGTACATGGATATCGTCGCCTGCGGAACGGCATATCACAGCGGGATTGCGGCGAAGCACGCCGTCGAAAAATTGGCGCGCGTTCCGGTCTCCGTCCATATTGCAAGCGAATACCGCTACGGCGATCCGATCGTCAAGCCCGCAACGCTCGTCCTTGCCGTCAGCCAGAGCGGGGAGACGGCGGATACGCTCGCCGCGGCGGAACTTGCAAAGTCGCGGGGCGCCTATGTCGCCGCGGTGACAAACGCGCCTTACTCCTCCCTCACGCGCATCGCCGATTTTGTGCTCGAAACGGGAGCGGGAAGGGAGATCGCCGTTGCGGCGACCAAGAGCTTCAACGCGCAGCTCGCGATTCTCTATTCCATCGCCGTTGCCTCTGCGCGCGCAAAGGGGAAAGACGTTCTCTTCGATTCCCTCCGCCCGCTTCCCGCGCTCGCCGAACAGGTCGTCTCGAAGATCGGCGACGCCGAGGCGTTGTCCGCGGATCTTGTGCGGGCAAGAAGCGTCTATTTCATCGGTCGGGGCGCCGACTATTGCGCCGCGCTCGAAGGAAGCCTCAAACTCAAAGAGATCTCCTACCTGCCGAGCGAAGGGTATCCCGCGGGGGAACTCAAACACGGAACGCTCGCCCTCATTGAGCGCGGAACTCCCGTCGTTGCCGTTGTCACGCAGCGCGCGACGGCGGAAAAGACGATGAATGCGGTCTCCGAAGTCTGCGCGCGGGGGGCGTCCGTCTTGCTCGTCTCCTCTTTTCCGGAACTTGCCCGCCGGAAGGAGATTGCGCACTTCATTCCGATCCCGAAATGCGAGGAGTGTTTTTCTCCCATTTTGTCGGTGATTCCGTTGCAGGCGCTCGCCTACTTTACGTCGCTTGCCCGCGGGAACGATCCCGATAAGCCGCGGAATCTTGCCAAGTCGGTCACCGTAGAGTAGTTTTTCTAAGCATAACGAACGCCCGCCGCGGCTTTTTTGCCCCGGCGGGCGTTCGTTCGGTTTTCGCGCCGTATTTTATCCGATTCTTCTGACAAAGGGATGATAGTCAAGGATTGTTTCAATCCGTTCGAGGACGTCTGCGGGAAGTTCGAGACCGCTCGCACGCGCATTGGAGATGAGCTGTTCCTGCTTGCTGGCGCCCGTGATGACGGAGGAGATCTGCTTTTTGCGCAGAATCCATGCAAGCGCGAGCACGCTCATCGGCACGCCGAGTTCCTCCGCAATGGGAAGGAGCAATTCGACTTTTCCGAGATTTTCCTCGGTCAGAAGATTGTTGATCTGCCTGTCCGCCTGCCACGTTGCGCGGGAGCCCTCTGGAAGAGGCTGTCCCTTGCGGTATTTTCCCGTGAGAAGTCCCTGCGCAAGCGGGGAGAAGGGGGTGATTCCGATTCCGTTCCGTTCGCAGATGTCCATGATTTCGTCCTCGATGTAGCGATCCGCCATGTTGTACTGCGGCTGGATGACCGAGAGGGGACGCAGATGGTTTTCCTTGATAATATGGATCGCCTCGGTGATCTGCACGGGCGACCATTCCGAGACGCCGTAATAGAGAATTTTCCCCGCCACGACGAGATCGGAGAGAACCTGCATCGTCTCTTCGATGGGGGTAGTGGGATCGAACCGATGGCAGAAATAGAGGTCGATGTAATCGAGCTTCATGTTTTTGAGGGAGCGGTCGAGCTGCTCGACGATGTGCTTGCGGGAGAGTCCCCAATCGTTCGCGCCCCGTCCCATCGGGAAGAACACTTTCGTCGAGACGACATACTCGCTGCGCGCATGCTCCCCGAGAACCTTGCCCAAAAACCGCTCCGCCGCGCCGCCCGAATAGGCGTCGGCGCAGTCGAAGAAGTTCACGCCGAGATCGAACGCCGCATGAACCGTCTCGCGCGCCACGCTCTCCGCGGCGGTTCCCGAAAGATCGGTCACCCAGCTCCCAAGCGCGATTTCGCTGACTTTCAAGCCCCATTTCCCGAGATTTCTGTATTTCATAATGCCTCCATGATTTCCTTGAATTTATGCTGTCTCCTGCGTCCGACGGCTCTGTCTTTCCTCGCGGCGGTACGACCATTTGAGCAGAATCGGCGTCAGAATCGAGGAGAGCAAAATGATGAGGATGACGAAGGGGAACACGGCGGCGTCGACAAGTCCGCTCGCAACGCCCTTTTCCGTACAGATGAGGACGACTTCGGCGCGCACCATCATGCCGAGCCCGACGCGGAAGGAATCGTGCATGGAGAACTTGCACAATTTCGCGCCCACGCCGCAGCCGACCAGTTTCCCGAGGAGCGCGGCGGCAACATACACGCACCCGAACGCGAGGAACGCCATGTCGATCTGCGAAAAATATTCGATATTCGCAATCCCGATGTTTGCAAAGAATACGGGGGAGAAGAAGAGATAACCCATCGTATCGACCTTCGTCTCGACATAGGGCGTCTCGGAGAGGGTGCCGCCGAGAAGGATCCCCGCAAGATACGCGCCCGTGATGTCCGCAACGCCGAAGAACTTCTCCGCGCAGTAGGAATACACGAAGCACGCCGCCAGCGAGAGAATGGGCACACGGCGGTTGTGGGGCGCCTTCCGTTCGATGCGGTCGAAGAGCTTTCTCAATGCCGCGCCCACCGCGATGAAGATCACGAAGAAGAGAATGATCTTGATGACGACCATGCCCGAATTCGGTTGGAACCAATTCCAGCCCGTCTCCGCGCTCTCACCGCCCGAGGCGAATCCCGTGAGCACGGAGAGAATGATGATTCCGACGACGTCGTCGATCACCGCCGCGGCAATGATCGCGGTGCCGACCTTGCTTTCGAGCTTTCCGAGTTCCTTCATCACCGCAACGGTCACCGAAACGGAGGTCGCGGTGAGAATCGCGCCGTAGAACAGCCAATTCAGGGCTCCCTCCCCGGGCTCGCGGAAGAGGAACGCGACGAGGGTGCCGAGCGCCATTGGCACGGCGACGCCCATTCCCGTGATGACGACGGACGCGACGCCCGTCTGTTTGAGACGTTTGAGGTCGGTGCCGAGCCCCGCCGAAAACATGATGAGGACGACCCCGAGCTTGCTCACGACTTTGAGCGCGAAGGAAACTTCCGGCGAGAAAAAGGCGTTTTGCAGGGGCTCCCAGGGGATGTATTTCATGAGACCGATCAGAATGCCCGCCACAAGCATTCCGATCACCGCGGGCATGCCGATTCTGTGCGCGCCGAGCCCCATGAGCTTTCCGAGGCATAGAATGAGCGCGAGCGGCAAGAGGATTTCAAAGGCTTCCATGTTTCACCTGACAATCTGATGTTAAAACCTTGATATATTATAATCCTTTCCAAAGAAAAAGCAACTTTTTTAAGCGTCTTTCGCGGCATGGTTTTTCTTTTTTTCAAAGAATGCTTGTCAAGGTCCCGAAGATGTGCTATAATGAAAAACAATGGAATTTCAACACATCCCCGTGGAAACGGAGCGGGCGAAACAGATGAGCCCCGTCGTGCTCGCCTTTGTCGGCGACGCGGTCTACACGCTCCTCGTTCGCCGGCAGCTCGCGCTGTCGAGCGGATACAAGACGGGCGAACTCAATAAACAGACGGCGCTCCTCGTCTCGGCGCACGGGCAGAGCGAGCGGATCGACCGTCTCCTGCCCCGCCTGACCGAAGAGGAGAGCGAGATCTTCCGCCGCGGCAGAAACGCGAAGAAGCCGACCAAGAGCAAGAACGCGTCACCCGCGGAATATGCCCGCTCGACGGGACTCGAAGCGGTGGTGGGATTTCTCTATCTCACGGGCCGCACGGAGCGGATCGAAGAATTGTTTTTCGGAGAAGAACCATGAAACAAGCGGGGCGCAACGCCGTTCTCGAACTTTTGAAAACAGACCGGACGATCGACAAGATCCTCCTCGAAAAGGGGGCGCAGGGCGTGCTCGGCAAGATCTTTGCGGAGGCGCGCAAAAAAAATATCCGCGTCCAGTTTGTCGACCGCGCCGTGCTCGACCGCGAATATCCCGAAAAACGCCATCAGGGCGTCATCGCCTTCACGACGGACTTCCGCTACTGCGCGCTCGAAGATCTCTTCGGCGGCGAGCAGAGTCTCATCGTTCTCTGCGACGGGATCGAGGACGTCCACAATCTCGGCGCGATTCTGCGCGTTGCGGAATGCGCGGGCGCGGACGGCGTCGTGATCCCCGACCGAAACGGCGCGAGCGTCACCGACGCGGTAGTCCGCATCTCCGCGGGCGCGGCGGAGCACATCAAAGTCGCTAAAGTTTCGTCCATAAACGCGGCGATCGACGTTCTCAAACAGAACGGCTATTGGCTCTATGCGCTCGAAGCGGACGGCGAAAGCATCTATGAAGACCGTCTGACGGGCAAAATCGGTCTTGTCGTCGGCGGCGAGGACAGCGGCGTGAGGCGGCTGACCTGTGAAAAATGCGATAAAATACTCTCCCTTCCGCTCTTCGGAAAGGTCAACTCCCTGAATGCGTCCGTCGCGCTCGGGATTGCGGTCTATGAGGTGGTGCGTGCAAGGCTCGGAAAGTGACGAGGCGCTCGTCAGACAAGCGCAGGCGGGGGACAGCCGCGCAACGGAACTCCTTCTCCGGCGGTATATGAATACCGTCCGCGTCCGCGCGCGCGGTTTCTTTCTCGTCGGCGGCGAGACGGACGATCTCGTGCAGGAGGGAATGATCGGGCTCTATTCCGCGATCGGGGATTTCCGCGAGGACGGAGGGATGAGTTTCAAGAATTTTGCATATCTTTGTATCACGCGGCATATCCTTGACGCCGTCAAGACGTCCAGCCGCAGAAAAAACGGTCCGCTCAACAACTCCGTCTCGCTCTCCGATCCCGGGCTCAGCGACTTCGCGGGGGAGGAAAATCCCGAGGAATTTCTTCTCGACGACGAGGCGCGGCAGGAACTGAGAATGAAACTCATGAAGGCGCTCTCGGACTTCGAATTCCGCGTCGTGACGATGTATCTCGAAGGAATGAGCTATGCCCAGATCTGCGAGGCGACGGGGAAAGATCTCAAAAGCGTGGACAACGCCTTAGCGCGCTCCAAGAAAAAACTGCAAAGATCCTTTGCATAATGTACGGAATCAGTATGGCACATCTCTCACTTTACCGAAAATTCAGACCGGACACCTTCGACAAGATGGTGCGGCAGGAACATGTCGTCCGCATTCTCAAAAATCAGGTGACAAGCGGCGCCGTCGGGCACGCCTATCTCTTCTGCGGTCCGCGCGGCACGGGCAAGACGAGCGTTGCGCGGATTTTCGCGCGCGCCGTGAACTGCCTTTCCCCCGTCAACGGATCGCCCTGCGGGACCTGTTCCGTCTGCCGCGCCCTTCGGGAGGGGAGCCTCGACATCGCGGAGATCGACGCGGCGTCCAACAACGGTGTGGGCGAGATGCGGGATCTTCGGGAAAAAGTGCAATATCCGCCCGTCTCGGGCAGGTATAAAGTCTATATCATCGACGAAGTCCACATGCTCACGGACAGCGCGTTCAACGCCCTCTTAAAGACGCTCGAAGAGCCGCCCGCGCATGCCATCTTTATTCTCGCGACGACCGAACCGCACAAGATCCCCGCAACCATTCTCTCCCGCTGCATGCGCCTTGATTTCAAACTCATCTCCGAGGAGGATCTCGAAAAGCATCTCATGGGCATTCTCGATGAGATCGGGAAGCCCTACGAAAAGGAGGCGGTCGCCGCGATCGCACGGGCGGGCGCGGGAAGCGACCGGGACATGCTCTCGATCGCCGAGATGTGCATCGCCTATTCCGATAAACTCACCTACGAAGGGGTGACAAAGGTGCTCGGCGCCGCCGATTTCACGGACGCCGCCGATCTCTGCGAGGCGCTGCTGCGCGCCGATCTCCCCGCGGCAATCGAGCGGACGGAGACCGTTCTCTCACAGGGGAAGGCGGTCGGGGTGCTCTGCCGCGATCTGCTCGACATGCTCAACCGCATCGCCGTCGCCAAAACCTGCCGCACGGCGGAACGGCTTCTGTCCCTTCCCCAAGCGCACTTTGCCCGCGTGGAGGCGATCGCAAAGGAGGCGGACGGACAGGCGATCCTGCGCGCGATCGAGATCCTTTCGCATGCCGAAACCGATCTTCGCTTTGTCTCCTCGCCGCGGATCCGCCTCGAAACGGCGGTCATGAAAATCGCGTCGCCCGCCGCGGACGACAGCGCCGAGGCGCTTCTCGTGCGCGTCAACGCCCTCGAAAAGAAACTCGCGGAGGGGGCGGCAAGGTCGGAACCCGTCCGCGCCGCGATTCCCGCGGAGACCGAAAAACCTGCCCGGGAGCCCGAATACGACTTCCCGACGGAGGAGCCCGTCTTTGAAGAGGCGCTCTTTGCGGACGAACCGCCGCGCGCCGTGCAACCGCCCCGCGAGACGGTAAGGGAGCCCGTAAAAGAGCCCGCTTCCCCTGCGAGGGAGCCCGCTTTGCCGATAAAAGAGCCCGCGCCGCCGAAGGAAGCGCCCGTTTCCCCGCCGCAGGGGATGAGCGCGGAACTTCTCTTCGGCAAATTCATGCGTCTGCTCCGCAAGACGAGCCGCAACGGCGTGCTGTTTACGATGTGTTCCGATCTCGAAGCGGTATCCGAGGGGCAAAAGCTGATCCTTCTCACGGGGAGCGGGACGGTTCTGCGTTCGTTGCAGCGGGAGGAACATGTCAAAATCATGGCGGACGTCTTTTCCCAGCTCGGGGTGACCGACTTCGAAGTGCGCATGAAGGGAGAAGCCGCGAAGACGGAAAAGGACGGCATCGCACAGTTGAAGGAAGATTTCAAAAACTATCCGATCGAATTCAAATAAGGAGTTGACTATGGCAAATTTCAACAGAGGCGGCATGGGCGGCGCCGGGATGCAGAATCTCATGAAACAGGCGCAGAAAATGCAGGAAGAGATGCAGGAGACCGAAAAACTCCTTGACGAATGGGAGATCGTCGGCACGAGCGGCGGCGAGGCGGTCGTCGTCTATATGAATGCCAAAAAGATCATCGACGGCATCGAGATCGACAAGTCGGTCATCGACCCCGAGGATGAAGAGATGCTCGAAGATCTCGTCATGGCGGCGATCCTCGACGGCTATAAGAAGGCGGACGAGGTCTACCGCGAAAAAATGGGGAAGTTCAACATGGGCGGCATGGGAGGACTTTTCTGAGTGGAAGTCTTTATTGAGCCGATCGGGCGGCTGATCAACGAATTTTCGAAGCTCCCCGGCGTCGGAAAAAAGACGGCGCAGAGATACGCCTACAAGATCATCAACATGAGCGAGCGCGAGGCGCGCGACTTCGCCGACGCCATCGTCGCCGCCAAGCAGAAGGTGCATTTCTGCAAGATCTGCGGAAACTTCACGGAAGGGGAGATCTGCGACATCTGCCGTCAGCGCGACCCGTCCGTCATCTGCGTGGTCAAGGAGCCGAAGGACGTCGTCTCCCTCGAAAAATTGCACGAATTCAAGGGCGTCTACCATGTCCTGCACGGCGTCATTGATCCCATGAACGGCGTCTCGCCCAACGACATCCGCATCCGCGAACTGCTTGACCGGGTGGGCGAGGGGGTCACCGAAGTCATCATGGCGACGAATCCCGACGTCGAAGGCGAGGCGACCGCAATGTACATCGCCAAACTGCTCAAACCGCTCGGCGTGACGGTCACACGTCTCTCCCGCGGGATTCCGATCGGGTCCGAACTCGAATATACGGACGATGCAACGCTCGCCCGCGCTTTGATTGAGCGCAAGGAAATATAAGGAGAAACAATGAAAATCAGTGTGCTCGGCTGCGGGCGCTGGGGATCCTTCATCGCATGGTATCTCTCCCGCCGCGGCTATGACGTCTCAAACTGGGGTCCCGAGGAGGACGCCTCCTACCGGATTCTGAAAGAGACGGGACGGAACGAATATGTCGCGCTCGACGAAAAGATCACCCTCACCTGCGATCTCGAAGAGGCGGTCCGGCGGGCGGAGATCATCGTGATCTCCATTTCTTCGCAGGGATTGCGCGGATTCATGAAGCGGATCATGCGCTATCCCGTCTCGGACAAGATCTTCGTGCTCTGCATGAAGGGGATCGAAGTGGACACGGGCAAACGGCTCTCCGAAGTACTCACGGAATCGGGCGTCGCGCCCGATAGAATCGCGGTGTGGGTCGGACCGGGTCATATCCAGAGTTTCGTACAGGGCATTCCGAACTGTATGGTCATCGACTCGGCAAACGACAAGCTCAAACGCACGCTTGCCGACGCATTCCGCAGCGATCTCATCCGCTTCTATTACGGCGAAGATCTCATCGGAACGGAGATCGGCGCGGCGGCGAAGAACGTGATGGGAATCGCGGCGGGCGCGCTCGACGTGATCTGCGTTCCGCTGAAAGGTCCGCTCATGTCCCGCGGGGCGAGGGAAGTGGCGCGCCTCATCAAAGCGATGGGGGGAAACGAACTCTCCGCTTACGGGCTCGCCCATCTCGGGGACTACGAGACGACGCTCTTCTCTCCCTATTCGCACAACCGCATGTACGGGGAGATGCTCGCAAGGGGACAGCGGTTCGAAAAACTCGCCGAGGGCGTTCCGACGTCCAAAGCGATGAAACTGCTCGGAGAAAAATACGGCGTGGAACTGCCCATCACGGAAGTCGTCTACAACGTCTGCTACGGCGAGGCGGGCAACGACGAAAAACGAATCCGCGAGGCGATCTCTTCTCTCTTTTCGCGCAGTCCGAAAAACGAAATGTATTGAGCGTTTCGGCGGGAATGTTGCGAAAAAAACGCGAATTTCAAGGAATTTCCGCAAAAAAGTTTGCGTTAGAGGCGTTTGTTTGCTTGACAAACCGTATTCTTTCGTATAAAATAGGGTTGTTAAGCTTGTTTCGGGGGTTTAGCTCAGTTGGCTAGAGCGCATGCTTGACGTGCATGAGGTCACAGGTTCGAGCCCTGTAGTCCCCACCAAAAACTCTGTATATTGTGCGGAACTTAGGTTCTATATGCCGATATGTGGGGTTTTTATTTTTTGCTTTTTTGCGGAATCCGCGCTCGCCGCCGTGATGGAATCGGCAGACATACGGGACTTAGAATCCCGTGGGAAACCGTGCAGGTTCGAATCCTGTCGGCGGCACCAAGTCAGTATAATCCGAACCAAATACTCGTAACGAGTGAGTGGTTCGGATTTACTTTTTCTTCACGAGCATAGTTTCGGGCTTGATTTATACGGAGTTATGACGACTTGCCGATGCCGAAAATGAAAAAACGGTAAATTTCAATTTATGCCATTGCCGAACGGCAAGGGCTATGCTTTTGAAGCGGCGCTTCTTTTTGTGTCGGGTGCGAGAAGTTGTCCGAACGGGCAGCTTATTCGCTTTTTTGAAAATTTTATAAACCCTTCTTAAATGTTTGACAATTCCAAAACCGCGGAATATAATTGTACCCGTAAATTTTTCCGCATGAAAGAGGGCTGGAATGACGTTTTTTCATAAAAAAGCGGGACAAACCCACCCTCTCGAACGTTATATATAATGTAAAGCGGAAATCGGGTATTTTCCCGCCCGAAAAGGGACATAAACTCTCTCGGAGAATTACAAATGCAAGATCTGACGGAATCGTCCGTCCCATCGGAACGTATCGGGCGACGGGGCGCGCGCTATCGCTGTTATCTCTTCGTAAAGCGCGCGTTCGATCTCCTCTCCTCCGGGCTCGCGCTGTTGCTGCTCGGATGGTTCATCCTGTTGCTGCTTCTTGTCAAGTGGCTCGAAGATTTTCATAACCCGATCTACGTCTCACGGCGCGTCGGAAAGGGCGGAAAGGAATTTCGGTTCTATAAAATCCGCAGTATGTGCCCGCACGCGGAGCAGATGAAGCAGTCTCTCATCGACGCGGGGCTGAACGAGGCGGACGGTCCCGCCTTCAAGATGAAAAATGACCCGCGCATCACGAAGGTGGGCAGGTTCTACCGCAAATTCTCGCTGGACGAGCTCCCGCAGCTTGTCAATATCTTCAACGGGACGATGAGCATCGTCGGTCCGAGACCGCCGATCAGGAGCGAAGTGGAAAAATACCCGCCGCGCGCGATGCACCGTCTCGACGTCAAGGGCGGTCTGCTCTGCCTTTGGCAGATCCGAAAAAACCGTAATTCGCTTTCGTTCGACGAATGGGTGGAACTCGATCTCGAATACATTCGCCGTCAGAGCCTTTGGCTGGATCTTACGATCATCTTCAAGGGATTCTATATGGTGATCTTCGACCACAGCGGAGAATAAACTATGCGCATTCTGCATCTCGGAAAATACTTTTCGCCCTATGTGGGCGGCGTCGAACAGGTGGAAAGCGACTGCGTGCGCGCGATCGGCGGCGCGGCGGAGCAACTCGTCTTTTGTTTCAACCACGAGCGCGGGGATCTGAAAGAGACCGTAAACGGCGTCACGGTCGTCCGTGCGGACGTCTGTGCAAAGGCGGCGTCGCAGCCTCTCTCGGCAAGCTACGGGCGGCTCCTCAAACGCGCCTTCCGCGAATTTGATCCCGACGCCGTGATCTTTCACTTTCCCAATCCCTTCGGCACGCATTATCTTTTGAGACAGCTGAAAGAGCGCCCCGCATGCCGGCTCATCGTCTGGTGGCATCTCGACATCACGAAACAAAAATTCCTCGGGAAATTATTCCGCGGGCAAACCGAACGGCTTCTGAAACGGGCGGATACCGTCGTCTCCACGAGCCCGAACTACATCGAAGGGAGCAAATTTCTGACGCGGTACCGGGAAAAGTGCGTCGTGATCCCGAATTGCGCGGGCGACGAGCGCATCCGCACGGACGGGAACACGGTCAAGAGGGCGGAAGAGATCCGCGCGAAGTATGCGGGAAAAACTCTGCTGTTTGCGCTCGGACGGCATGTCCCGTACAAGGGCATGGAATATCTCATCCGCGCGTCGGCGCAGCTCGGCGATTCCTTCCGCGTTCTGATCGGCGGGGAAGGTCCGCTCACCGATTCCCTCAAATCGCTCGCGAAGGGGGACGAAAAGATCGTCTTTCTCGGGAGAATCGACGAGGAGACGCGCAAGGCGTGCACGCTCGCCTGCGACATCTTCTGTTTCCCCTCAATCACCAAGAACGAGGCGTTCGGAATTGCGCTTGCGGAGGCGATGGCGCTCGGGAAACCCGCCGTGACCTTTCACATCGAGGGCTCCGGCGTCAACTATGTCTCCGTCGACCGGGAAACGGGGCTCGAAGCGGAAAACGCAAATCCCGAGAAATATGCCGCCGCGATCGAAACTCTCGCTCAAAACGAATCTTTGAGAAAACAATACGGGGAAAACGCACGGAAACGGGCTTTGACGCTCTTCTCCGAGGCGGCGTTCCGCGAAAATGTACGGACTTTGCTCCGGATCGAAGTATGAATATTTACGGAATCATTATGGCGGGCGGAGGAGGCGAGCGGTTCTGGCCGCTCTCCCGCAGGGAAACGCCCAAACAACTCCTCAATCTCAGCGGAAAGGAAGTCATGGTCAACGAGGCGATCGACCGTCTTTTGGCGCTCACCCCGCGGGAAAACATCATGGTCGTCACGAACGCCCATCAGGCGAAGAATATGCGTGCGGTCACGGCAAAGCGGATCAGCGCAAGGCAGATTCTCTCCGAACCCGCCGCGCGCAACACCGTCGCCTGCATCGGCTACGCGGCGATCCGCATCGTCCGCCAACACGGAGACGGCGTCATGGTTGTCACGCCCTCCGACGCATTCATCCGCGACACCGAAAAATTCACGCAGATTTTGTCCTGCGCCGTCGATACGGCGGAGCGGACGGGAAAACTCGTCACGGTCGGGATCACGCCAACCTTTCCCGCGACGGGCTACGGCTATATCCGCTTCGAAAAGAGCGCCTCCGCCGTCAAAAAAGTCCTTCGCTTCGTGGAAAAACCAAACCTGAAACGCGCAAAACGCTATCTTTCGAGCGGGGAGTACGTCTGGAACAGCGGAATGTTCATCTGGAAGGCGTCCGTCATCCTCGACTGCTATAAAAAATATATCCCAGACGTGTATGAGATTCTCTCCCGGATCGGAGACTCCTTCGGCACGCCCGAAGAGCGGGGCGTCATCGAGGAGCTCTATCCGCAGATCCGCTCCATCTCGATCGACTATGCAATCATGGAAAAGTCCAAAGACATCCTTGTCATACCCGGGGAATTCGGCTGGAACGACGTCGGAAGTTGGGACATGCTCTCCGCGCTCTACGGCACCGACGCGAGCGGAAATGTGGTGGTCTCCGACTATCTCGGCGAGGACACGCACGGCTGTATTCTCTATTCCAAGAAGAAACTCATTGCAACGGTGGGGCTGGAAAATCTCATCATCGTCGACACGCCGGACGCCATTCTCGTCTGCGCGAAGGACCGCGCGCAGGAAGTCAAGACGCTTGTGGAGGAACTGCGCACGCAGGGACGGGAGGAACTGCTGTGAATAGCCGTGAAGAATATCTCAGATGGCGGGACGACCCGTTCTTCGACGAGGAGACGAGGCGGAAAGTCTCCATGCTCGGCGAACGGGAGATCGGGGACGCGTTCTCTTCCGAGCTCTGCTTCGGGACGGGCGGACTGCGCGGGAAACTCGGCGTCGGCACAAACCGCATGAACGTCTATACGGTGGGGCGGGCGTCGCAGGGGCTCGCAGATTATCTCAATGCGCAAGGGGAGCGCGGCGGGGTGGTGATCGCCTATGATTGCCGCAACTTTTCCTCCCGCTTCGCGCTCGATTCCGCGCTCATCTTTGCCGCCAACGGAATCAAGGCATACCTGTTCGAAAGCCTGCGTCCCACGCCCGAACTCTCCTTTGCCGTGCGCGAAAAACACGCGTCGGCGGGCGTCGTCATCACGGCGAGCCACAATCCCCCCGAATACAACGGCTATAAAGTCTATCTCTCGGACGGCGGACAGATCGTCCCGCCCTACGATTCCCGCATCATCGCCTGCGTCAACAGCGGAAAGGATTTCTCCGCCGTCCGCCGCATTTCCCGCGAGGAAGCGCAAAACCGGGGGCTCTTCGAGATCATCGGAGAGGAGACCGACGAGCGCTATCTCTCCGCCATCGAATCCCTCTTTCCGGAAAGCGCCGCAAAGAGCGAATCGCTGAAAATCGTCTATACTCCCCTGCACGGAACGGGCACGGTTCCCGTGCTCCGCATCCTCTCGGATCTCGGCTTTCACGTGTTCCCCGTCAAGGAACAGACCGTCCCGGACGGGAATTTCCCCACGGTGGTTCTGCCCAATCCCGAGGATCCGCGCGCGTACGAATATGCGCTCAAAACGGCGAAGGAGGTCGGCGCCGATCTCATTCTCGCCACGGATCCGGACGCAGACCGTCTCGGCGTGCTCGTACGGGATCGCAACAGCGGACAGTATCTCCCGCTCTCGGGAAACATGAGCGGCATTCTCATCGCCGATTACATCCTCTCCCGCCGCGCGGAAGCGGGACAGCTCCCCGAAAGAAGGCGAGACGGCGCGCTCGTCACGACGATCGTCTCCTCCAAAATGGCGCGCCCCATTGCAGACGCATACGGGCTGACGCTCATCGAAACGCTGACGGGATTCAAGTACATAGGGGAGCAGATTGAAAAATTCGAACGCGCACGCGCCGAAAACGGCGGAAAAACCGACGCCGAAAAGGGCGCTTTTGAATTCGAATTCGGATTCGAAGAGAGCTACGGCAGTCTCTTCGGGACGTACACGCGGGATAAGGACGCCGTCGCCGCCGCGGCGGCCGTCTGCGAAGCCGCCGAATACTACTCCGCGCGCGGAGAGACGCTCTGGGATCGGATGCTCGCGCTCTATGAGAAATACGGCTATTACGAAGAGAATCTGAAAAGCTATCATCTCGGCGGAGAGGGAACGGAGCGCGTGGAGACGGTCATGGGCAAACTGCGGAGCGAAACGCCGAAATCGCTCGGCGGAATGCGGGTCGCCGCCGTTTCGGACTATCTCGAAGGCACGCGGACGGACTGCGCGACGGGCGCAAGGGAGATTCTGACCCTTCCGAAGAGCAACGTCTTTTATCTCGAACTCGAAGAGGACGGCTGGTGCTGCGTCCGTCCGTCGGGCACGGAGCCGAAAATCAAATTTTATTTCGGCGTGCGGGGAGAATCCCGTACGCACGCTCTCATCAAAATCGAAAAACTTACTGCCGACCTGCTCAGTTTCGTCGGAATCGAGGAATATCTGTGATCAAACTCAAACCTGTCTATAAGACCATGCTGTGGGGCGGAACAAAGATCAGGGACTGCCTGCACAAGGATACGGGCGAACTGAATCGGATTGCGGAAAGCTGGGAACTCTCCACGCACAAAAACGGAATGTGTCTCGTTGACGGAGGCGATTTCGACGGAAAGACGCTCAACGAATACTTCGACGCCGTCGGATGGGAATGCGCCGGCGATTTTTCAATGCGCCGCCATCAGCTCCCCATTATGATCAAATACATCGACGCCAAAGAAAATCTCTCCGTGCAGGTTCATCCGACGGAGACCTACGCCCGGAAACATTCGGGCGACGGCGGGAAGGACGAGATGTGGTACATACTCGACGCAGATGAGGACGCTTGCATCTATCTCGGGTTCCGCAGGGACGTCACGAAGGAAGAGGTGCGCGCGGCAATCGAAAACGGCTCGATCCTCTCCCTGCTCAACCGCGTCACGGTCAGAAGAGGGGAAGTGTACTACATTCCCGCGGGGACGATCCACGCCATCGGCGCGGGGTGTCTCCTGTGCGAAATCCAGCAGACGTCGGACGCCACATACCGCCTCTACGATTACAACCGTCTCGACGACAACGGGCGTCCCCGCCGTCTCGACGTCAAAGACGGGCTCGCCGTCCTGAATTGCAGGAAAACCGCGATCCGTCACAGCCGTCCGGAGCGCAGAAACGGGCGCGGGGACGTGTACAAACTCTCCTTCTCGGAATATCACGCCGAGGGGGAGGCAACCTATCTCTTCCCGAAAGCGAAATTCGTCGCCGTGCTCATTCTCGACGGAGAGGGGCAG
The DNA here is from genome assembly GCA_947630245.1 of uncultured Clostridia bacterium. Lineage (GTDB taxonomy): Bacteria > Bacillota > Clostridia > Christensenellales > Borkfalkiaceae > Gallimonas. The sequence goes on from CANRGR010000007.1 coordinate 30,189, forward strand.
CTCGACTGCGACGGGACGGGACCCGTGCGTCGCGGCGAGACGTGGCTCGCCATGAGCCAAAGCGTAAAGATCACGGGAAAATGCCACGCGCTCATTGTCGGATATTGAAATGAAGATCGTCATCAACGGAAAATTCTACGCGCAGCGGCTGACGGGCGTCCAGCGGTTTGCGCGCGAAATCGTCGCGGAATTGGATCGCATTTGCGGCGGCGCCGAGCTCGAAATCGTCCTTCCCGCCGAAGCGGCGGATCATTGCCCGGAATTTCAAAGAATCCGAAAGGTGATCCGCGGAACGCGCGCCTCCTCGCTCTGGGAACAGACCGTTTTTGCGCGCTATGTAAGAAGGGAGCGAAGCGTCTCTTTGAATCTCTGCAATTCCGCGCCCTTGTTCGCGCCGAAAATCGTGTGCATGCACGACATGAAGCCGTTTGCGCACCCCGAATTTTTTACGAAAAAATTTGTCCTGTGGTATCGCGCCCTGTTCAAAAGCAACGCAAAGAAGGCGCGGGCGATTCTCACCGTCTCGGAGTTCTCAAAGGGGGAGATCGAGAAATATTTCCCGCAGACGAAGGGCAGGATCACCGTCATTCCGAACGCGTGGCAGCACATGTCCCGCGCCCGCCGCGACGACGGCGCACCGCAACAGTACGGACTTGAAAAAGGGGCGTATTACTTTGCGATGTGCAGTCTGGAACCCAACAAGAATCTGAAATGGATCATTGAGACGGCGAAACGAAATCAAGGCGCAACGTTCGCCGTTGCGGGCGGGATGAACGGCAAGATCTTTGCAAAGACCGAGACGTCCCTGCCCGAAAACGTGAAATTGATCGGCTATGTGACGGACGGAGCGTCCGCCGCGCTCATGCGGGATTGCAGGGCGTTTCTCTTTGTCACGCGGTACGAGGGATTCGGACTTCCGCCCCTCGAAGCGCTCTCGGCGGGCGCGCCCTGCGTGATTGTCTCCGACACGCAAGTCATGCACGAAGTGCTCGGAGAAAACGCCGTCTATGTCTCGCCGGACGATTATAAGCAGAATCTTGCCGCGATCGCAATCCCCACGGGGAAAGATTGCCTGGAAAGGTATTCGTGGGAGACATCCGCAAAAAAGCTCTGCGGGCTCTTGCAGACAATCGCAAAGGAAGAGACGCTTAAACCTGTTGGAAACAGTCGAAATGCGGGAGAAAAACAGTGATTCCCAAAATCATTCACGCCTGCTGGCTCGGCTCCGCCGAGATGCCGCGGGAACAGAGAGAATATGTCGAGGGCTGGCGCAAGCTCCATCCCGATTGGCAGATCATTCTATGGACGGACGAGACCTTCTCGCGGTATTACGACGGCAGTCCGTTCGTCAACGCCTGTCTCGAAAAAAAGAAATACGGGTTTTTGAGCGATTTCTTCCGCTTTACCGTGCTCTATGAGTTCGGCGGCGTGTACGTCGATACGGACGTCGAGATGTTCAAACCGCTCGACGGATTTCTCGGCTGCAAAATGTTCATGGGATTTCTTCTCGATTCCTCAATCGGCACGGCGCTCATCGGAACGGAAAAGGGGAATCCGCTCATGAAGGAGTGGCTCGAAATCCTCGAACGCGACTTCGCCGAAAAGGGGGACTTCACCGTCTCCAACGACTGGATCACGGGCTATTTTCTCGATCATTACCCCGATTTCCGTCTGACGGGGGAGCGGCAGTCGCTCTCCTGCGGAATCGAGATCTATCCCAAAGATTGGTTCGAGCGCTTTCAGGTCGATCAAAAGAGCGGAGGGGGATACGCCGAGCATCACTGCGTCAATTCCTGGGCGGACGACAAGCACAATCCGCTCTGGAAACGGATGCTGAAAAAAATTCTGCCGCGCAAATGGATCTCCGTGCTCGGGTACCGTCTCGCGTTCAAGGCGACGCCCTATTACAAAGTCTGTCTCGCGCATAAAAAGGGGCGGAAATGAAAGTTTACGTCGTCACACACGCGCCCTGCGCGGAGCCGCTCCCGGAGGGGTACGAATATATTCAGGTCAACGCGGCAAACAACGAACATTTCTGTCCGCTGACGGACGATACGGGAGAGAACATCTCGGAAAAGAATCCCCGCTACTGCGAACTCACAGCGATCTATTGGATCTGGAAAAACGGGCGATCGGACTCGGCGGGACTTGCGCATTACCGCAGGTTTCTCACCCAAAACAGGTTTTCCTCCTCGCCGGAGAGCTATCTTCGTCCCCAGCGCGCGGAAGCCCTGCTGCGGCGGTACGACTTTCTCGCGACAAAACAGTACAAGACGAAGTGCACGGTCAAAGAACATCTCCTCCGCGACGTGCGCGAGCGGGACTTCCTCTCTTTGAGGGAGACGGTCTCGGCGGTCTGTCCCGACTATCTCGGCGCGTTTGACGCCGTCTTTTCGGGGCACAAGAGCTATCTCCTCAATATTTTCTTCTGTAAAAAGGCGCAATGGGACGCCTACTGCTCCTGGCTGTTCTCCCTTCTCGAAGCGCTCGAAAGGCGGGTGGACATGACGGGCTACTCGGCGCGGGAACAGCGTCTTTACGGATTTTTGGGCGAACGCCTCTTCACCGTATATGTCCTGCACAACCGCGCAAAGGTAAAAAGTTTTCCCACGCATATCGTGGGCGAACCGCTTGGAAAGGCGATCGCGCACAAGCTGAAAAGAATGTTCGGGGGCGCCGAATGAAATACGACTATCTCATCGTCGGGAGCGGGCTGTTCGGAGCCGTCTGCGCCCATGAACTCAAAAACCGCGGCAAAAAGTGCCTCGTCGTCGAAAAGCGCCCGCACATCGGCGGAAACATCTACACCGAAGAGATCGCGGGCATCAATGTCCATAAGTACGGCGCGCACATCTTTCACACGTCGGATAGGGAGATCTGGGAGTACGTCAACCGCTTTGCCGAATTCAACAACTATGTCAATTCTCCCGTGGCGCGGTATCACGACGAACTGTACAATCTTCCCTTCAACATGAATACCTTCTCCAAGCTCTGGAACGACGTTCTGACCCCCGCCGACGCGGAGAAGCGCATCGCCGCGGAGCGGGAGGGCTGTGCGGAGACGCCGCGCAACCTCGAAGAACAGGCAATCCGCCTCGTGGGAAAAACGATCTATGGAAAGCTCGTCAAGGGCTACACGGAAAAACAGTGGGGGAAGCCCTGCACGGAGCTGCCCGCCTTCATCATCAAACGGCTCCCCGTGCGCTTCACCTTCGACAACAACTATTTCAACGACCGCTATCAGGGAATTCCCGTCGGCGGATATACGAGGCTGATCGAAAAGATGCTCGAAGGGACGGAAGTGCTCCTCGGCACGGACTTCCTCGCAGAACGGGAGAAATTTCTCGCCGCGGCGGACAAGATCGTCTACACGGGCGCGATCGACGCCTATTTCGATTACCGTCTCGGCGCGCTCGAATACCGCTCCGTCCGCTTCGAGACGGAAGTCCTAAATCTTCCGAACTTTCAGGGAAACGCCGTCGTCAACTACACCGATTCAGAGACGCCCTATACGCGCGTCATCGAACACAAGCATTTCGAATTCGGAACGCAGCCTCAAACGGTGATCTCCCGCGAATACTCCTCGGCGTGGAAGAAGGGGGACGAGCCGTACTATCCCGTCAATGACGAAAAGAACAACACCCTCTTTCAGCGATACCGCGCGCTTGCGGAGGGGGAGAAGAACGTGATCTTCGGCGGCAGGCTCGGAGAGTATCAATATTTCGATATGGACGACGTGATCAGAAGCGCGCTCGAAACGGTAAAGGCGCTTTGAAAAAGATGGAGACGAGAACCGCAAACAGAACGAGTAAGACGGGCGAGACGTTTTTTTGTATCGCCTATGTCATCATGCTCTTTCGGGCGATTCTCATCTCCTCAACCGCCTCCGTCTACCTTGCAACCGATTCTTTCTTCTTCCGCTATCTTCTGAGAATGATCGCCTATGCCCTCATTCTCCTGAAATTTACAACGCAGGACGCGTTTACCCCGAAGCGCCTCATCACCTATGTCTTTCTCTGCGCCTATTTCGCGCTCTGCGTTCTCTTCGACAAGACGCTCGGGCTCATCGACATCGCCGTCCTTCTCGTCGGCGCGCACGGGGTTTCCCTCAAAACATGCGTCCTCGTGTTCTTCCGCACGACGCTCTCTCTCACCGTGCTTTTGTTCGCGCTGAGCCTGTTCGGCGTAATCGAAAATTACACGACCTATGCGGACGACATTCCGCGCTATGCGTTCGGGAGCATCTATGCAACCGACTTTGCGGCGAAGCTCTTCTATCTCGAACTGAGTTCCGCATACCTGAGAAAGCGCAAATTCGGTTTCATCGACCTTGCGGCATGGTGCCTCGTCGCGCTGCTTGTCTATCTCTTCTGCCGGGCGCGGCTGGATACGGTGCTCATCTTTTTGTTTGCGGCTTTGAACTTCTTCCTCGTGCGCCTTCCCCGCCTGAACGGCAGCGGCGTGAACAGGGCGATGATCTGGCTCGTGCCCGTCTGCTGTGTGGGATCGGTTCTGTTGCACCTCTTTTATACGCCCGACAGCGCGCTTTTGAGCTCTCTGAACGGAGTGCTCTCCGGGCGGCTCGAAATCGGCAACCGCGTCTTTGAGGACTACGGATTCAGCCTGTTCGGCACGCAGATCGAAATGCAGGGGTGGGGGTTCTCGACCGAAGTCTGGAACGAGGCGCTCGGCTATTATTTCGTCGACTGCGGCTGGCTCTCCGTCATGCTGCGGTTCGGGATTCTCATGCCCGCCCTGATCTGCCTTTCCTTTGCCGCTACGATGCGCGCGGATCGGAAGGAGGGGAGAGGGAACGGTCTTTCTCTCATTCTTCTCTTCATCGCCGTCACAAGTATCGTCGATCATCACATTCTCGAAATCGGCTTCAATCCTTTCCTCTTTACGATCGCAACCATGATCGGAACGCTGACGGACCGTCCCGCCGTGCGCGGGGCGCTCGCTCCCCAACTGCAATATGGCAAAGAGCATTAAAAAGAATTTTCTCTATAATCTCACCTACCAGCTCCTGCTGCTTGTCTCGCCGCTCGTGGTGACGCCCTATCTCACGCGCGTCCTCGGACCGGACAACGTGGGGCTGTACAGTTATGCAAATTCCATCGTTTCGTACTTTCTTCTCGTCGCGGTGCTCGGAACGGCAACCTACGGACAGCGCGCGATCAGTTATGTGCAGGAGGACGCCGAGGGGAGGAGCCGCGCGTTCTGGGAAGTATTCTTTCTCCGCCTTCTGACTTCGTTTGCAACCCTTCTCTTTTATCTCGTCTATGCGTTCGTCTTTTCCGGCGGCGCGCGCCGCGTCGTCTGTCTCATTCTCGCCATCAATATTCTCAACGTCGCCTTTGACGTCTCATGGTTCTTGCAGGGCATGGAGGAATTCGGAAAGACCGTCCTCAACAGCGCAATCTGTCGCCTCGTGGGCATTCTCTTCATCTTTTTGTTCGTCAAAACCGCCGACGATCTTCCCGTCTACATCGCGTCTCTTTCGGTCTCCACGATCCTCGGCAGTCTCACCATGTGGATTTATCTTCCGAAATATCTCGTACGCGTGAAGGGGATCCGTCCCTTCCGCGATCTCAAAACCGTCTTTCAGCTGTTTTTGCCGAGCATCGCCGTGCAGATCTACACCGTGCTCGACAAATCCATGATCGGGTGGTTTTCGCCGGAGGGGGACTTCTCCGAAAACGGATTCTATGAGGAGGCGGAAAAGATCGTCAAGATCGCCCTGACCGCCGTCACGGCGCTCGGAATCGTCATGATTCCGCGCATCTCCCACACCTACAAGGCGGGGGATACCGAAAAAGTGCGGAGATACATGTACCAATCCTATCGCTACGTCTTTATGATGGGAGTACCGATCATGTTCGGATTTCTTGCGATCTCCTCCGTCTTGTCGCCGGTCTATTTCGGACCGGGATACGAACGGTGCGAGATCCTCATGCCCGTTTTGAGTGCGATTCTGCTCTTCATCGGGCTGTCGAATGTGACGGGCATGCAATACTTCGTCCCCACGGGACGCCAGAACGTTCTGACGGTCACCGTCGTGATCGGCGCGACCGTCAATTTCGCCGCCAACCTTCTCCTCATTCCCTTTTTCCATTCGCTCGGGGCGAGCATCGGCACCGTCGTCGCAGAGTTCTGCGTCGCGCTCTCGGGATTTGTATATCTCCATAAGACGAGACAATTTCCGCTCAAACCGATCTTTCTCGGCTCGGTGAAATACTTCCTCGCGGGCGGCGTCATGTTTGCGGTTCTCTTCGTTGTCAAGCGGTTTCTGCCCGCGGCGGTGTGGAGCCTCTGTCTCCTCATCGGAACGGGAATCGCCGTCTATTTTGCCGCCCTGCTCCTCATGCGGGACAGCTTCCTCTATGAGATTCTCGGGAAGGCGTCCGGCATGCTGCGCAAAAAGCGCGCGCCCTCTGCCGGAACGGAGGAAAACGGAAAAAAAGAGGACGAAAAAGAAAAAAACGACGGGGCAAACCGTTGACGAAAGCGGGTTTGCCTGTTATAATAATCCAAGACCGAAACGGTCGCAATTCCGTCGAAAGACGGCAGGGGGTAAGAAATGCTGCAATACAAACTTGACGCCGAAAAGAGAGGGGTGGATGTCTCCGAACATCTCTACGGTCTCTTCTTCGAGGACATCAACCAGGCTGCGGACGGGGGTCTCAATGCCGAAATGGTCATCAACAATTCCTTCGAATTCGAATATTTTACATATGATGACTTCAACGCGGAGAGCGCCGTGGAGGCACGCCGCCAGAGCGCGCTCTATTGGGACATCTATGGAGCGGGTCCCAAAAAGGTGACAAAGCGCGGAGGGATGAACGAGAACAATCCGTCCTATCTGCTCCTCAATGTGGGCGGGATCTATCATCTCGAAAATCCCGGCTACTATACGATGAACGCCTATGACATGTACGGCATGCCCGTCGAGAACGGCGAGACCTATCTCTTCTCCATGTGGATCAAGCGTCTCGGCTTCAAGGGCGTCGCCAAGATCTTTATCAAGGGCGCCCACGGAAGGCACACGACGGTCGGCGAGATCGCAATCCCCGAAGGAACGGACGGCGAGTGGATCAAAGTCTCCACAAAAGTCGTCGCCGAAAAGGACACGATGGGGCGGCTCTGCATCGTCCTCGAAGGAAACGGGAAACTCGGGATCGACTATGTCTCCCTGCTCCCCGCCAAGACATGGGGGGATCCCGCCAAGTATCGCTGCGGAAAGCTCTCTCCCCGCATTGTGGAAGTCCTCAAAGACTGCCATCCCTCCTTCTTCCGCTTCCCGGGCGGGTGCGTCGTCGAGGGGGACGTCGGGTTCGAGTATCAATATAAATGGCGCAACACCGTCGGTCCGCTCGAATGCAGAAAACAGATCCCCAACGTCTGGCGGTATATGCAGTCGTACGGCGTCGGATTTTATGAATATTTTGCGCTCTGCGAAGATCTGAACATGTCTCCGCTGCCCGTCCTTCACTGCGGCGTGCTCTGCCAGATCCGGATGGGCGAACAGCGCAAGACGGGCTACCAGCGCATCGTTCCCGGCACGGAAAAGTTCCAGACCGAAGTCATCGACAACGTCGCGGATCTGATCTTCTTTGCGAAGGGGGACGTCTCCTCAATCGACAAGAACGAGAGCTATTGGGCAAAGGTCCGCGCCGACATGGGACATCCCGAGCCCTTCGAACTCCGTTACATCGGCATCGGAAACGAGAATTGGGGATACGAATATTTCGACAACTTTGCGTCCTGCCTGCTCGGGGTGCGCCAATACATGTACAAGGGCAGACAGACCGACCTTCTCAAACTCTTCGACATCACGGTCGTCACGACCTGCGGCGTGGATATCCGCCCGTCCGATTCCAACGAATCGTGGAAGATCATTAACGAAAAATACCGCGATATGATCGTGGACGAACACGTCTACAACTCCTACCAGTGGTTTATCGACAATACGAAGCGGTACGACTGCTATGACCGCGACGGCGCAAAGGTCTTTATGGGCGAATACGCCATGCACACGATGGCGGACGGAAGGGGACGGCTCAACGGCGACAACAATCTCCGATCCGCCCTCGCGGAGGCGGCGTTCCTCACGGGCTGCGAGCGCAACTCCGACGTCGTGAAGATGACCTGCTATGCGCCGCTGTTCGCCTCCACCTATAACTACCGCTGGACTCCGGATATGATCTGGTTCAATCCGCGCGAGATCATGCTCACGCCCAATTACTATGTCCAGCAGATGTTTGCGGGCAACGTCGGAACCCATACGCTGACGGACGTCGCGCCCGTCGACGACGACAACGCGGGCGGACTGCTCATCGGCGGACACCGCACGGCAAGCGCCGTCTCGCGCATCACCGTCAAAGATCTCGACACGGGAAAGATCCTTTATCGGCACGACTTCTCGGACGGGCTCGGCGGGTGGAAGGTCTATCCGAATTGCCGCGGCGGGCATATTGAAAACGGAGCGCTCATCATCGAGGAGAGCGACGCCTTCAACGGCTTCTATTACGACGCGCAGGATTTCGGCAACTGCGAAGTGGATATCGACTTTTGCAGGCTCTCCGGCGAACAGAGTTTCATCGCCGGTGTGGGCGTGAAGGACGTCCGCGACGCGGGCACAATGGACTGTGCGGGATTCTCCATCTGCTGCCAATACGGGAAGAATCACAAGGGATACGACGTGTCGTTTGACAAGCGCGTCGACTTCATCCGCACCGTCTGCGAGATGATGGGCAAGGATAAATTCCTCGGCTATTCCCCCGAAGGGAACGTCATGCGGCTCCTCTACACGAAAAAGACGTTCACCGCGTCCATCTTCAAGGACGGAGATTGGCATGAAGTGCTCTTCAAGAATATCTGGAAGGTCAACGAACGCGTCTTTCAGAGCGCGACCGTCGGCGAGGACGGAAAAATTTATCTCAAAGTCGTAAACGTCTCGGGAAGAGACGAAGAGCTGACGGCGACTCTGGAACACTTCGGCACGAAATCGAAGGCGACCGTCACTACGCTCTGGCATGAAGATCCGACCGTCATCAATGAGATCGGAATCCGCTACGGAAAGACGGTCAACATCGAGCCGACGACGTCCGTGCTCCCGATCGAGGGCAACGAACTCAAAGCGACGATCAAGAACAACAGCGTAACCGTCTTTGCCATCGAATGACGGAGATAATTTAGGATGATGAAGGCGCCCGCCGCTTCCCTCTCGGGAGCGGCGGGCGCCACTATTTTACATCGGAAAGTAGAGCGAAATGGCTTCCTATTGTCACGACGTTCCATCCACATTTTCAATTCCGCCCGACCGTATCTTTCGTGAAGAGCGGTACGAACACCAAGTACCGAAGTCAAGGAATCTCTATCTTTTTATTGTCATTCCGAGCAGGCGCGCCGCGGCAATGCCGCGGCGCGCCGTCG
>CANRGR010000008.1 GCA_947630245.1 uncultured Clostridia bacterium
CGCCCTGCGTGCCGCCGCCTTGCGTGCCGCCGCCCTGCGTGCCGCCGCCTTGTGTGCCGCCGCCCTGCGTTCCGCCGCCTTGCGTGCCGCCGCCTTGCGTGCCGCCGCCCTGCGTGCCGCCGGGTTGCTCATTCCCGCCCTGTGTTCCGCCGCCTTGCGTGCCGCCGGGTTGCTCATTCCCTCCCTGCGTGCCGCCGGGCGTTTCGGGAGCGGAGTTGCGGGTGAAGATCACCGCAAGCACGACGCCCACTGCGATCAGCGCCGCGAGCACGATCGCAAGAATGATGAAAAGCCGTTTTTTCTTCGTCATAAGTTTTCTCCTTTCTCAATTTTTTATGGACGAATAAGGACGCCCCAATACGGAGCGCCCGCAATGAGTATCCCCGTATTGTTTTGCGTCACAATTCTTTTACACACATGGAAAAAGAAGGATACACCAACTGCCGATTGTAATCCAGTGTGTATAGTATGAAATTGTGACGCAGTTTTATTTTACCATACGAGATGGAAAAATGCAAGCATTGTGGATAATTTTTTCAAAAATATCGCTCGCTTGACAGATCCCGCCGCGCGTGATATAATCAATCCCGATGGGGTACATATGACAAAATTCAAAGTTGCGGCGGGAAGCGGCGCGGCAAAAAATCATCGCGGCGTCCCTTGCGGCGCGGCGGGCGCGGGTCATTTGGCGGAATTGACAAAGATCTTTGCCGAATTGCAAAACTTGTTTTCTTGATTTTCGGCTTGCGGCATGCGAGAATCAAAGAAAAAAGGGGTTTGCCATGAAAAAATGTTCGCGTCTTTCCGTGACTTTTCTTCTGCTCGGCGTCGCGGTGCTCGCGGCGGGACTGTTGCACACGGGGATCGCCTACGGGCTCGAAATCGTCCGCCAGCAAAGGGAGCCCTTTGCGACGAGTTTTCCGCCCGAAGTCATGCTCTTCCTCTTCGTGCCGTACGCGCTCGCGCTCTGCCTCCTGTCTGCGGTTTGGTTCTGCCTGTATGAGCGGCGGCGGGGGATCGGCAGGCTCGACGTTGCGATCTGCACCTGCGGTCTCTTCGCCGCTCTGACCGCATGCGGCGGCATTGTCACCGTCCTCTTTGTCGCGGTGAATGGGGGAGGAATGGACGCCGCGTCGTTCTTCGGTGTTCTGACGCCCTTTCTTGCCGTGCTCGCGCCGCTTCTCACCGTGACGACGGTTTGCTCGGTTTGGAAGGATCGCCGCGCGGCAAAGGCACGGAAAAAGGAGAGAAGAGAGGAGGAATTATGACGCTCGGCGATAAGATCCGTCAACTGCGCGAAGAGCGTGGGCTCTCGCAAGAGGAACTTGCGGAACGGCTCGACGTCTCGCGGCAGACCGTTTCGAATTGGGAAAACGACAAGGCGACGCCCGACGCAATCAAACTCGGCGTGCTGTGCCGGACGTTCGGTGTGAGCGCCGACGAACTGCTCGCGCTGCCCGTCTCTGCGGAGGAGCGGGAAAGCGGGACAAAGGGCGCGGGCGGGAAGAGCGGGCTCTCAAAATGGGCGGTGCCGCTCATTGCTGCGGCGGTGTTTGCCGTGATCGCGGTCGTCGGGCTCATTCTCTGCGCGACGGGAGTGATCCCCGCGCGCGACGTGGGCTCTTCTGTCGTCATTTTCACGAATACGACCGTCTTTTATCTCTTTCTCATCATCGGCGCGGGCTGTGCGATCGCCGCTCTCGTGCTTTTTCTCAAAAGGAAATAGAGATTTTTCCCATTAAGACAGGCGCGGCGGCTCTTTCGAGCCGCCGCGCCGTATGTTCAGCCGTATGTTCATAGATTGTTAAATGCGTTCCGTCACGGGTTTTCCCGCTCTCTGTTTTTCTTCCGAGGGGGAAAAAGCGCCGCGGCGATCCTTGCCGTAGAAGAAGAGCGCAACCGTTCCGGGTCCCACATGCGAGCCCGTGCAGAGATCGTAGTATTCGATGATGATCTCTTTTGCGCCGATTTCGCGGATCATATCGGCAAGAGCGAGGGCGTCCTCTTCGCAGTCGCCGTGGCAGATGGCAACGGTCTGCGTCTGCGGATCAATTGCGCGCTCCCGGTACGCCTCCGCAAGCGCGGAGAGCGCCTTTTTCCTGCCGCGCTCCTTTCCATAAAAGACGATTTTCGCATTTGCGCCGCCGTCTGCGCGCAAGACGGGTTTGATGTTCAAAATCGTGCCCGCGATCGCGAGCGTAGCGGAGATCCGCCCCGTCCGTTTGAGATATTTGAGATCGCCGACCGTGAGATAGCTGTTGATCTTGTAGGCGTTTTCCTTCACCCACTGCGCGCACGTCTCGACGCTCTCGCCGAGATCGCCGAGATCGGCCACTTTCAGCGCCTGCAATCCTTCGCCCATCGAGGCGTTTGCGCTGTCAAAGACATAGATTTTCCGCTCCGGGAACTCCTTCCTCAGCGCCGCTCCCGCGTCCTGCGCCTGTTTGTTCGTTCCGCTGATCCCGGAGGAGATGGTGAAGAGCATGACGTCCTTTCCCGCTTCGAGGGAGGGACGCATCGCCTCCTCAAAGACATGGGCGGGAAGGAGGGACGTCTTGACGTCCGCACCCGCACGCATCTTGTTGTAGAACGCCTTCGCCGTCTGCTCAAAGGGGACGTCCTCTTCGAAGCAGGGCTGTTCCGTGCCGTCCACGGTGAGCGAATAGGGGATCACGCGGATCCCCCGCTCGCGTTGCAGAAGGTGGGGAATGTTTGCGCCGGAATCCACGATTATATCAAATGTTCTCATCCGATTTTTCCTCCGCACGGCGGACAGTTGCCCGCCTTGCATTTTCAGCATAATGCAAAACCCGCCGATCTACAACCTATTTTTGCGATTTTACCCTCTATGCTTTCCGATTTATCCTCCATTTTGCTGCAAAACGGCTCTACGATGCGTAAAATCGGCTCTACTCACAGTAGAGTTCACTGTTTTCTGCTTGTTTTTGCAATATTTTGTTCAAAAGCGAAAGGGAAAAAGTTATTGCGTCAATCTGATGAACAGATATAGACAAATTCAACGAGTTGTGATATAATATATCGGATATAAGGAGAGAACCTCATGAAGTATTTTCTTGCGATAGATATCGGCGCTTCGAGCGGGCGGCACATCGTCGGTTGGAACGAAAACGGCGAAATCCGCACGGACGAAGTGTTCCGCTTCCCGAACGGAGCGAAGGAGGAGGACGGACATCTCGTCTGGGACGTCGTCGCGCTTCTCGGCAGCGTGAAGGCGGGGATTGCGGCGGCGTTTGCGAAATATCCGCAAATCGAGAGCCTCGCCATCGACACCTGGGGCGTCGACTATGTTCTTCTTTCCGGGGACAGGGAGATTCTGCCCTGTTACTGTTACCGCGACAGCCGCACCGAGCGGGTCATCGGAGAAGTGCATGAAAAGATTCCCTTCGAACAGCTCTATGCCCGCACGGGGATCCAGTTCCAGCCCTTCAATACAATCTACCAACTCTACGACGATCTGAAAGAGGGCAGGCTCTCGAAGGCGACGGATTTTCTGCTCCTGCCCGAATATTTGTCCTATAAACTGACGGGTGTGAAACTGCATGAGTTCACCAATGCGACGACGACGGGACTTCTGAATGCGGAGGGGAAGTACGACGGCGAGATTATCCGCCGGCTGAAATTCCCCGGGAAACTGTTCGGAACCATCTCCGCGCCGGGGACGCCCGTCGGCGCACTCAAAGCGGAAATCGCGGCGGAAGTGGGCGGAAACTGCACCGTCCGCCTCTGCGCCTCGCACGACACGGGCAGTGCGGTGGAGGGGATCCCGATGGAGGACGACGCGCTCTATATCTCGTCCGGGACATGGTCTCTCCTCGGCGCAAAGGTTCCCTCGATGGTCTCCGACGAACGGAGCCGCAAGGCGAACTATTCCAACGAGGGCGGCGTGGGGTATATCCGCTATCAGAAGAACATCATGGGGCAGTGGGTCGTCAACCGCCTGCGGGAGGAACTCTGTCCCGGGAAGCCGTTCGACGAGATCGTCCGCGAGGCGCGCGGCAGCGAGTTTCACGAATTTGTCGACGTCAACGACGAACGCTTTCTCGCACCCCGCAGCATGGTGGACGCCTTCGACAGTTGGTTCAAGGGCGAGGAGAAGCCCTCGGCGCCGTGCGACTATTTTAATTGCGCCTTTCTGAGCCTCGCGGTGAGCTACATGAATGCCATCGAGGAGCTCGAAGAGAATCTCGGCAGAAAGTATTCGCGGCTCTATATCGTCGGCGGGGGCGCGAAGAACGGGTATCTCAACGAATTGACGCGCGCCGCGTGCAAGATCGAGGTCATCGCCATCCCGATTGAGGCGACGGCGATCGGTAATCTGAAAATCCAAATGGAGAAATGACCATGAAAGAATATTTTGAAATCGCAAAGAAACTGTACGCCGCTTACGGCGTAGACGCCGAACAGGCGATCGAACGGCTCGCGGAGATTCCCGTATCCATCCATTGCTGGCAGGGCGATGACGTCATCGGCTTCGACGGATCGGATTCGCTCAGCGGCGGGATTCAGACGACGGGCAACTATCCCGGCAGGGCGCGCACGCCCGAGGAGCTCATGGCGGATATCCGCTTCGCGTTCGGGCTCATCCCCGGGAAGAAGCGCCTCAACCTGCACGCGAGCTACGCCATTCTCGGCGCGGATCGGGGCAAAGTGGACCGCGACGGCTACACCTATCGGCACTTCGAGCCGTGGGTGAAGTTTGCAAAGGAGATCGGGCTCGACGGCATCGACTTCAATCCGACCTTCTTCGGACATCCCAAGATGAAGGACGGGCTCTCCCTGTCCTCGCCCGACGAGCCGACCCGCCGCTTCTGGGTGGAGCACGGCAAGCGCTGCATGGAGATTGCGGCGGAGCTCGGCAAGGCGTTCAACAAGCCCTGCCTCGTCAACATCTGGATCCCGGACGGCTATAAGGACGTTCCCGCAGACCGCCTCGGACCCCGTCTCCGCCTCAAAAAGTCTCTCGACGAGATTCTGGAACATTACGACAGAGAGTGGGTGATTCCCGCCGTGGAGAGCAAGGTGTTCGGGATCGGGCTCGAAAGCTATACGGTCGGATCCAACGAGTTCTACCAGAACTACGCCGCAAAGAAGAATATCTGCTGCCTGCTCGACAACGGGCACTATCATCCCCTCGAATACGTCAGCGACAAGATCCCCGCGCTTCTCGCCTTCTACGATAAGGTCGCGCTCCATGTCACGCGCGGCGTGCGCTGGGATTCGGATCACGTCGTTCTCTTGGAGGATGAGCTCAAAGAGATCGCAAAAGAGATCGTGCGCAACGACGCGACAGAAAAGGTTCTGATCGGGCTCGACTACTTCGACGCGAGCATCAACCGGATTGCGGCATGGGTCACGGGCGCGCGCAACATGCAGAAGGCGCTCCTCTATGCGCTCCTCCTTCCCAACGCGAGAATGAAGGAACTCCAAGACAATGCGGACTTCACGGCGCTCATGAATCTCGGCGAAGAGGTCAAGACGCTTCCGCTCGGTGGGGTGTGGGACGAATATCTCGCGCGGACGCATACGGCGGGTTCGGATTGGTACAACGAAGTACGGAAATACGAGGAAAACGTGCTGAGTAAGAGAAATTGAGATTTTGTGTGCGATGCGCCTCTTTCCATGCGGAAAGGGGCGCAAATTTTTTGAAAAATCGGATTTAACATAGTATTATGTCAGACATAAACAGTACTATGTCAGACATAGTATATGGATTTTTGCGGAAAAATCCTCAAAAACCGTCAAAAAACCCCGCCGAGGGGCGGGGCTTCAAAAAACCGAAGTATCAAATTCCGTCGAACGCGAGGCGGATGCCCATGTCGCGGATGAGCTTATTGGCGGTTTTGACGCGGTCGGGCTTGTACTCGCGGATGATGTGGCTGTCGAATCCGACGCTCAGCTTCGCGCCCGATTGGCGTACGATCTCCTGCTGCTGCTTGTTGCGGAAAAACTCCGTGACGTAGTCGAAGGTGCGGAATCCGTGGATGCTGTCGAAATTGACGTTGATCTCCCAGAAGATGTTTTCCTCCGCCATTCTGCGGAAATATTTCGCGGGGGATTCGCCTCGCTTTGCGAGGAAGGAGAAGAGGTCGGTGTGGGCGATTCCCGTGGGGCAGCCGCACCGCTTGGCAAAGGAAAAGATGTCGCCGCGGGCGATCGAGCGGTCGGGAACGTCGAGATTCTCCACGATCACATAGTCGAAGAAAGACACGTCCGCCGAGTCCGGCAGGGCGTATGCGTCGCGGCTCACAAGCGTGCAGACTTCGAGCCCGCTCAATACCTTGATCTTGTTGCGGTACTTCTCCGCCGCCGTCAAAACATGGTCGTGATAGCGCAGGAGCATGCCGCCGTAATTCGCCTCGGGCGCGGGACCCTTGTCGTAGCAGACGTCCGTTCGCCCGCAGCCGACCCCGTAGCTGTGATCGGTGATGCCGAGCAGTCCGACGCCGCCCGCGATCGCCGCTTCGATCACGCGCTCGATCCGATCCGTCGAATCGAAGGAATAATAGGTGTGAGTGTGCAGATCCTGTATCATCGCTTGTTTTCCTGCCTTCTTTGCCTTCATTATAGTACACGCTCGGCGCGATTGCAAGCGTTTTTCGGCAGGTCGGTTTGTCATTATATTGAATATTTTGACTTCTTTTGCTCATTTTAGTTTGTTTTTGATTATTTCATTCTAATAAAATATTTTTTTGCCATTATTATAAACAAATATGGACAACAAAGAAATTGTGTGATAAAATTGATAGCGGAATGAGAGTGCGGGAGTGGATTCTTGCATTCCGTTCCCGGAAAAAAGTCGGAAACCGGAGCGTGAATATGAAAATTCTTGTGGTCAACGCCGGAAGCTCGTCGCTGAAATACCAGCTCTTCGACATGGATACGGGATCCGTGCTTGCGAAGGGCAACTGCGAGCGCATCGGCATCGACGGAATGATCACCCATAAGTGTCCCGGGCGGGAGGACTTCCATGCAACGCCTGCCTTCCCGGATCACAGGGCGGCGATCGGATATGTGCTCGGACTGCTCACCGATCCCGAACGCGGCGTCATTGCGGACGTCGGGGAGATCGCGGCGGTCGGACACCGCTTTGCCCACGGCGGGGAGAAGCTCAAAGCGTCCACCGTCCTCGGCGAGAAGGAGATCGCCTATCTCGAAAGCATTGTGGGGATCAACCCGCTGCACGGTCCGCCTGCGATCAGCGGGCTCAAAGCGTGCAGGGAAGTGATGCCGGATATCCCGCATGTCGGCGTGTTCGACACGTCGTACTACTCGGGGTTGGAGGAATACGCCTATCTCTATCCCATTCCCTACGAGCTGTACGAGAAATACCGCGTGAGAAAATACGGCTTCCACGGGACGTCCCACAGATACGTTGCGGGAAGAGCGGCGGAACTGCTCGGGAATCCCGGCGCGAAGATCATCACCTGCCATCTCGGGAACGGTTCGTCCATCACGGCGACGGTGAACGGCAGGGCGGTGGATACGTCGATGGGCTTCACCCCGCAGGACGGCGTGCCGATGGGGACGAGGAGCGGCGCGGTCGACCCGACCGTCGTCACCTACCTCATGAAGGAGGAACATCTGACGGCGGAGGAGACCGAAAAACTCCTCAATTCGAAATCGGGACTTTTGGGGATTTCGGGCGTTTCGAGCGACTGCCGCGACATCCGCGAAGCCGCCGCCGCGGGAAACCGCCGCGCACAGCTTGCGATGAAGATGCTCGTGCAAAGCGTGAAGAAGATCATCGGATCCTTCTATGCCGTCATGGACGGCGCGGACGCGCTCGTGTTCACGGCGGGAATCGGCGAGAACGACAGGGAGCTGCGCTCCGAAGTCTGCTCGGGGCTCTCCGCACTCGGCATCGAAATCGACGAAACGGTCAATGCGACCTGCCCGCGCGGCGCGGTCGCGGAACTCACCCGGAAGGGGGCGCGCGTCAGAACGTTCGTCATTCCCACCAATGAGGAATACATGATCGCGCTCGACACCCAATCGCTTTCCAAGTCAAAATAAATCATCGAAAATAGAAAAAAGGAAGAAACAACATGAAATCTCCGTTTGAAATCAAAAAAGAAATCTGCGAAGTCGGTCACAAACTCTACGCGAAGAATTTCGTTGCGGCAAACGACGGCAACATCTCCGTGAAGATCAACGACAACGAGTTCTATTGCACGCCCACGGGCGTGTCGAAGGGCTCGCTCACCCCGGATATGATCATCAAGGTCGACCGGGATGGGAACAAGATCGAGGGCAAGCTCAATCCCTCCTCCGAAATCAAGATGCACATGCGCGTCTACCGCGACCGTCCCGACGTCAACGCGGTCGTCCATGCGCATCCGCCCGTTGCGACGGCGTTTACGGTTGCGGACATCAATCTCGACCAGTACATTCTGCCCGAGGCGGTTCTCACGATCGGCGAAGTGCCCACCTGCGACTACGGCACGCCTTCGACGATGGAGATTCCCGATTCCCTCGAACCCTACATCCAGACGCACGACGCATTCCTGCTCCGCAACCACGGCGCGCTGACGGTCGGCTGCGACCTGACAAAGGCGTTCTTCATCATGGAAGAAGTGGAATTCAACGCGATCATCTGCAAGCACGCGATGGAGCTCGGCGCGGTGCACGAGATTCCCAACAGCCAGCTCAAAAAACTCATGGAACTGCGCGAAAAACTGCATCTTACGGGGCGTCATCCCGGACTCGAAATTGAGGAAGAACATCCCGCACAGCCCACGCAGGAAGCGCTCGTCGAGGCGATCACAAAGAGAGTTCTTGCCGCGCTCGGCAAGTGAGAACGGAACGGAAAGGAGGATACGATGGCAATTAACTGGACGGACGCGCAGATCGAGGAAGTGGTGGCAACGGTCATCAAGAGCCTCGGCGCCGCCTCCGAGACCGGAAGCTGGGACGCCACGCAGTACCACGGCAGAAAGCTCATCGGTATTTTCGAGGACATGAACGACGCGATCGACGCGGCAACGGCGGGCTACAAGGCAATCCGCGCGATGTCGCTCGAAGAGCGGGAAAAAGTGATCGGCGCAATCCGCGATCTCTGCCGCAAGGAAGCGGCGGCAATGGCGGAACTCGGCGTTGCCGAGACCAAGATGGGGCGCGTCGAGCACAAGACGGCAAAGCACATTCTTGTGGCGGATAAGACGCCCGGCACGGCGGACATCGTCGCGCAGGTCAAGACGGGGGACTACGGTCTCACGCTCACCGAAATGGCTCCCTTCGGGGTCGTGGGCAGCATCACGCCGAGCACGAACCCCTCGGAGACCGTCCTCTGCAACAGCATCGGCATGGTTGCGGCGGGCAACGGCGTCGTGTTCAATCCCCACCCGAACGCGATTGCAACTTCCAACTATGCGGTGGACCTTGTCAACCGCGCCAGCGCTTCGGCGGGCGGACCGAAGGTGCTCGTCGCCTCTGTGGTGAAGCCCACGCTCGACACGGCGCAGATCATGTATCAGCATCCCGCGATCCGTCTCCTCGTCTGTACGGGCGGTCCCGGCGTGGTGAAGAGCGTGCTTTCGAGCGGCAAAAAGGCGATCGGCGCGGGCGCGGGGAACCCTCCCGTCATCGTCGACGACACGGCGGACGTGAGAAAGGCGGGCAAGGACATCATCGACGGTTGCAGTTTCGACAACAACCTGCCCTGCATTGCGGAGAAGGAAGTGTTTGCGTTCCGCAACATCGCGGACGAACTCATCGACTCCATGCTCCACAGCGGCGCGTACATGATTACGCACGAACAGGCGGACGCGCTGGCGAAGATCGTGCTTGTGGAATCCAAAAATCCCAAGACGGGAATCGTCAAAAAGATCGTCAGCCGCGAATGCGTCGGCAGAGACGCAAAGGTGCTCCTTGCGAAGATCGGCGTGACCGTCGGCGACGAGGTGCGCTGCATTATCTGCGAGACGGAATTTGAGCATCCCTTCGTGCAGAACGAGCTCATGATGCCGATTCTTCCCATCGTGCGGGTGAACGACATCGACGAGGCGATCGACCTTGCGGTCAAAGCGGAACACGGGTGCCGCCACACCGCGCACATGCACTCCAAGAACATCGACCATCTCACGCGCTTTGCGCGGGCGGTCGAGACGACGATCTTCGTCAAGAACGCGCCCTCCTATGCGGGGATCGGGTTCGGCGGCGAGGGACATACGACGTTCACGATCGCAGGTCCCACGGGCGAAGGACTGACGAGCGCGCGCAGCTTTACGAGATACCGCAGATGCGTGATGTCGGACAGCTTCCGCATTATATAAGAAAGGAAAGGAGGAATCTATGGATATTTCGGCTTCTCAGGTGGAAAACATCGTCAGAAAAATCCTCGGCGAGATGGGAACGGGCGCGAAGAGCACGGACATTCCCAAGACGGCGAAGGTCGCGATGCTGACCGCCCCCAAGCATATCGAAGTCAAGGAATTCGAAATTCCCGCGCTTCGGGACGACGATATTCTCGTCAGAGTAGAAGGCTGCGGCGTCTGCGGAACCGACGTGCACGAATGGAAGGGCGATCCCTTCGGGATCATCCCCGTCACGCTCGGACACGAGGGCACGGGCGAGATCATCTATCTCGGCAAGAACATCAAGACGGACACGGCGGGCAATCCCATTAAAGTTGGGGATAAGCTCGTCACCAGCGTCATCAGCTGCGGCGAGTGCTACATCTGCCGCAACCATCCCGCGAACACGAATCTCTGCGACAAACAGGGCGTGTTCGGGCTCATTCCCCACAGCGACGCACAGCCGCTCACGGGTTGGTTCTCCACCCATCTTCTCATCCGCGGGAAGGGAGCGACTTACTTCGTCGTCAACGATCTCGACCTTCAAGAGAGAATGCTCCTCGAACTTGCGTGCGTGTGCGTGCATGCGTTGAAGCGCGCGAACGGGACGGGATTGCTGAATTTCAACTCCAAAGTGCTCGTGCAGGGGCTCGGTCCCGTCGGGCTCGTCATGATCAGCGTGCTCCGCGCGGCGGGCATCAACCACATCATCGCGATCGACGGAACGCCCAAGCGGCTCGAAATGGCAAAGAAACTCGGCGTCAAGACCGTGATCAACTTCCGCGAAGTGACGACGCTCGAAGAGCGCGTGAAGCTCGTCAAGAGCGTGGCGAACGGCGTCGGAGCGGACTTTGCGTTCCAGTGCACGGGCGCGCCCGCTGCCGCCAAAGACATCTATGAGTACATCCGCCGCGGCGGCGGTCTCTGCGAGATGGGCTTCTTCGTCAACAACGGAGAGTACAACGTCAATCCCCATTTCGCAATGTGCAACAAGGAGATCAATCTCGTCGGCTCGTGGGACTATTCCGCGGACGACTATCCAACGACGATGGCGTTCCTCCGTCAGGCGCGCGAGATGAACATTCCCATCAAGGATCTCATCACGCACACCTTCCCGCTCGACAAACTCAACGAGGCGATGGAAGTCAACGTGGCGCAGGCGGGGATCAAGATCTGCTACGTCGCGCAGTAAAGGAAACGGCGAAAGACGCCCGTAAGGAGAAAACATGGCGCTTGGCATGATAGAAGTTTTCGGATTCGCGACGGCGATCGTCGTGGCGGATGCGATGGTCAAGGCGGCGGACGTCGAGCTCGTTGCGATTGATAAAAACAAACCCGCGGCGGGGGACGCGGCAAGAGTGCCCCTCGTCATGGTGGTGAAGGTGGAAGGGTCGGCGGCGGCAGTGGAAGCGTCGATCGCGGCGGGGAAAGCCGAAGCCGAAAAACGGGAGCTCTACATCACCCACAAGGTGATCGCAAGGCAGAGCGAGGACATCGAGTGGTTTGCCCATCTCAACGCCCTCGGAAGAGACAAACTCAGAAATAATGAAAATCAAAAATAATTAAGGAGATTAAAATTATGTTGGAAGCATTGGGTATGGTTGAGACCAGAGGTCTCGTGGCGGCGATCGAAGCGGCAGATGCGATGGTCAAGGCGGCGAACGTCGTTTTGATCGGCAGCGAGAAGATCGGCAGCGGGCTCGTGAGCGTCATGGTGCGCGGCGATGTCGGCGCGGTGAAAGCGGCGGTCGAAGCGGGCGGCGCGGCAGCGACGGCGCTCGGCGAAGTCGTGGCGACGCACGTCATTCCCCGTCCTCATTCCGACGTCGAAAAACTTCTTCCCACGATCAAGTAATTTTCGCGCGAGGGTTTATGAACGCAATCGCATTACTGGAAGTGCAAGCTATGGTTGCCGCAATCACCGGGCTTGACGCGATGGTAAAGGCGGCGGACGTGAAGCTGATCCACGTCGAAAAGCGCCTCGGCGGCAGACTTGTCACGGTCGTCGTCGAAGGCGAGGTTTCGGCTGTGACGGCGGCGGTTCAGGCCGGTGCCGCCGCCGCGGCAAAGGTAGGCAAGGTCAAATCGTGCGAGGTGATTGCGCGCCCGCACCCCGACGTCATGAGATTTCTGACGACGGGCTGACGGATTCAGCGGAGCGGTCGCTCCGATGACGAAATAAGAAAATAATACAGGAGGAACATGTCATGGAAGCATTGGGTATGGTTGAGACCAGAGGTCTCGTCGCGGCGATTGAGGCGGCGGATGCAATGGTCAAGGCGGCGAATGTCATTCTGATCGGCAGCGAGAAGATCGGCAGCGGACTCGTGAGCGTCATGGTGCGCGGCGATGTCGGCGCGGTGAAAGCGGCAGTCGAGGCAGGCGGCAGAGCAGCGACCGCGCTCGGCGAAGTCATTGCGACGCACGTCATTCCCCGTCCTCACGCAGACGTTGAAAAACTTCTTCCCACGATCAAGTAAGAGGACAGGATCCGTCGGGAAACAATCGCGGTGCCCGAGCGTTTTCGGGTACCGCGGAGGTTTTTCGCGGCAAATTTATCGAAAAAAAGGACGAAAAATATGGAAATCACAAGTGCACAGATCACGGAAATCGTCAAGAAAGTGCTTGCGGGCATGGAGGACGGCGCAGGTTGCGAGGACAATCTCGTCCCCGTCGGCGTCTCCAACCGCCATATCCATCTGAACAAGGCGGATCTTGCGACGCTCTTCGGAGAGGGTTACGAACTCACGCCCCTCAAAGATCTGTCGCAGCCCGGGCAATACGCCTGCAAGGAACTTCTGACTCTGATCGGTCCCTCCCTGCGTCCCATTGAGAACGTGCGCGTGCTCGGTCCGGTGAGAAGCAAATCTCAGGTGGAGATCTCGGCGACCGATTCCTATGTGCTCAAAGTGAAACCGCCCGTGCGCGAATCGGGCAATATCGCGGATTCCGCGGGGATCACAATCGTCGGTCCACGGGGAGTCGTCACTCTGAAAGAGGGATGTATCATTGCAAACAGGCACATCCACATGTCGCCTGCGGACGCCGCGCGGTTCGGCGTGAAGGACGGGGACACGGTCACGGTGGATGTCGACGGAAAGCGGCGCACGCGCTGGTACGACGTGCAGATCCGCGTCAGTCCCGACTTCCGTCTTGAAATGCATGTCGATACCGACGACGCGAACGCGGCGGGGATCGGCAACGGCTTCAAAGTGAGGGTCGTGAAGGAGTAAGCGATGCTGAGAGGAATCATCAGAGGAAACATCGTCTCTACGAGGAAGCAGGAATCGCTTGTGGGCGCGAAGTTCATGGAAGTGGAAATCATGGAAAACGGCGAATTGACGGGGAAATACATCATCGCCATCGACAGCGTCGGCGCGGGCATCGGCGAAACGGTGCTCATCACCGTGGGGAGCCCCGCGCGCCTCGCACTGCACAACAGGGATGTTCCCACGGACGCGGTCATCGTGGGTATTGTGGATTGAGGAAGGACCGCATACCGGACGCCGCTTGGAGCGTTAATTTATGGAAATCGACAAACTCGGAAAATTGATGAAGGATTGCGGGGTCGTAGGCGCGGGCGGCGCAGGATTTCCCTCCTACGCCAAACTTGCCGGCGGGGCGGACACGCTTCTCGTGAACGGCTCGGAGTGCGAGCCTCTGCTCTATACCGACTATTACCTTCTCAAAACCGGAATGCCCGAAGTGCTCGCGGGCATCCGTGAACTGCTCGAAGCTCTCGGGATTTCCCGTGCGTTTCTGTGCATCAAAGAGCATACCGCAAAGCGGTTGCGGCTTTCGGACGGCGAAACACTCGCCGAAAAGGTCGCGGTAAAGACGCTTCCCGACGTCTATCCGATGGGGGACGAGATCAGTCTCATCTATCAGGCGACGGGGAGAATCGTAAAGCCGGGGTGTCTCCCCATCACCGCGGGCGTGATCGTCTACAACGTCGAGACGGTCTGCAATATCGCCGCGGCGTGCAACGGGACGCCCGTCACAATGAAATGGCTGACGGTCGGAGGGGACATCCCCGAGGCGATCGTCGTGCGCGTGCCGGTGGGAACGCCGGTCACGGATCTGTTTGAAAAATACGGAATCACTGTCCCCGAGGACCACACCGTGCTCGACGGCGGTCCCTCGATGGGAAAGATTATAGACGAACGGGCGGTCGTCACCAAGACGACGAAGGGAATCCTCATCCTGCCCGACGAGACGGAGGCGATCCAGTCCAAACTGCTCGACGCAAAGCGTTCGGTTGCGCGGGCGGAGACCGCCTGCTGTCAATGCACGCACTGCACGGACATGTGTCCGCGCGCCCTGCTCGGATATCCGATCGAGCCGCACAAGCTCGTGCGCACGGCGCGGCAGGCGGTGGAGATCACGCCCGAAATGGCGATTACCGCGAGCCTGTGCTGCGGTTGCGGCGTCTGTACGAGCGTCGCCTGCTGCCAGGAGATCTCGCCCAAAGCGGTCATCGACTATTACAAGGGCATTCTTGCAAAGAACAAACTCAAATACATCTCGAAAGAGGAGCCGAAGGCGGAACCCGAGCGGGAATACCGCATGATTCCCTCCGAGCGGTGGGCGAAGTCGCTCGGCGTGGGACGGTTCGACCGCGTGCCCGTCTTTCGCGGCGAGGACAGAGAGTTTTCCCGCGTGGAGGTCAGGCTCTCCCAGCATATCGGCGCGCCGAGCAAGGCGATCGTCGGGGCGGGGGAGATGGTCGAAGCGGGACAGCGGATCGCCGATAGCGCCGAGGGACTCTCTCTTCCGCAGTATGCGCCGATCGCGGGTCAGGTGAAACTCGTCACCGAAAAAAAGATCGTCATCGACAGGGGGTAAGCAATGTTCAGATCAGTCGGAGTCATCGAACTGAAAAATGTACCGAAGGGCGTGGAGGCGACGGACGACGCGCTCAAAAGCGCGGGCGTGGAGCTTGTCTCCGCCCATCCTTCCTGTCCCGGGAAGTATGAAATCATCCTCACGGGCTCGATCTCCAATGTCACCGCGTCCGTCAATCACGTCACGGAAAAATTCGAAAACTATGTGATTGATTCCTCCGTCATGGGCAGAATCGACGAACAGGTCATCACGGCGCTGTTCGGGACACAGAAAGAGGCAAAGAAGGGTGCGCTCGGGCTCATCGAGACGTTCTCGGCGGCGAGCTGCATCAAGGCGTCCGACCTTGCGGTCAAGACGGCGCGCGTGGAGATCTTCGATCTCCGCGTCTCGCGCGGGCTCGGCGGCAAAGGCGTCGTGCTCCTCACGGGCGAAGTGGGGGACGTCACGGCGGCGGTCGAAGCGGGCGCAAATTACGCAAAGGGGCTCGGAATGCTCTCGGCAAGTTCGGTCATTCCCGCGCCGCATGCCGATCTTTGGGATCAGCTTTAATCACGAAAAAGGGGACGGATACTATGGAACAAATCAAATTTGTGATTCAGAAGAGCGCGCGGATCGGCAAGCTCATCGACGATCTCTACGCCAAGATGCCGGAGATCGAGTCCGCACGCGGGATCCTCGTCACGGAGAGCTACCGGAGCACGGAGGATCTTCCCATCATCCGCCGCAGAAGCGCGGCGTTTGCGCACATTCTCAAAAATATTCCGATCATCATCCGCGACGGCGAACTCATCGTCGGAAGCGCGACCATCGCGCCGCGCGGCTGTCAGGTCTTTCCCGAATATTCCTATGAATGGCTGGAAGCGGAATTCGATACGGTTGCGACCCGCGCCCCCGACCCGTTCTACATCAGCGAAAAGACAAAACAGGAGCTCCGCGCCGTCTATCCCTATTGGAAGGGAAAGACGTGCAGTGACCTTGCCCGGACGAACATGTCCCCCGAGGCGTATGCGGCGTTCACCGTGCACGGCATGTACACGCCCGGGAACTACTTCTACAACGGAATCGGGCATGTCAACGTGGACTATGCAAAGGTGCTCCGCGTCGGATACCGCGGGATCATCGACGAGGCGAAGGAAGCGCTCGCCTCGCTCACCGTCTGCAATCCCGAATATGTGCGCCGCCACAATTTCCTCACGGCGGTCGTCGAGAGCTGCGAAGCCGTGATCGGCTATGCCAATCGCTACGCCGTTCTCGCGCGCGACATGGCGAGAAAGGAAGCGAACGCAACGCGGCGGGCGGAACTCAAAGAGATTGCCTCCGTCTGCGCCCGCGTGCCGGAGAATCCCGCGCGCAACTTCCGCGAGGCATGCCAGAGCTTCTGGTTCATCCAGCTTTTGCTCCAAATCGAATCGAGCGGACATTCCATCTCGCCCGGCAGATTCGACCAATACATGTATCCCTATTATAAAAAGGATATGGACGAGGGTAAGATCACGCGGGAACAGGCGCAGGAACTGCTCGACTGTATCTGGGTCAAACTCAACGACATCAACAAGTGCCGTGACGCGGCGTCTGCGGACGGATTCGCGGGCTACGGCATGTTCCAGAATCTCATCGTCGGCGGTCAGGACGTCCACGGCATGGACGCGACCAACGATCTGTCTTTTATGTGTATCGAAGCGGCGATGCACGTCCCGCTTCCCCAACCGTCGCTCTCCATCCGCGTCTGGAACGGCTCCCCGCAGGATCTTCTCCTCAAAGCGGCGGCTCTGACGCGCATCGGCACGGGACTGCCCGCCTATTACAACGACGAGATCATCATTCCTTCGATTATGGCGCGCGGGCTCACGCTCGAGGACGCGCGGGATTATTGCATTATCGGCTGCGTCGAGCCGCAGAAGGGCGGCAAGACGGACGGCTGGCACGACGCCGCGTTCTTCAACATGTGCCGCGCGATGGAGATGGTTTTCACAAACGGCATGGACAGGGGCGTCAGAATCGGACCGGAGACGGGCGACGTCACAAAGATGACGACCTTCGAAGAAGTGTTCGAGGCGTACAAGACCCAGCAGACGCATTTTATCCGTCTCCTCGTCAATGCGAACAACGCGATCGACGCCGCGCATGCGGTGCGCTGTCCGCTTCCTTTCGAATCCTGTATGGTGCAGGACTGCATCGGGCGCGGAATGTCTCTCCAAGAGGGCGGCGCGATCTATAATTTCACGGGACCTCAGGGCTTCGGTATCGCGAACAACACCGACGGACTTCTTGCGATCAAACAACTTGTCTTTGAAGAGAAGAAGGTGACGATGGCGGAATTCCGCGACGCGATGGCGGCGAACTTCGGCTACGGATTGAAGGGCGCCGCGGCGGAGCGGGTGACGGGCGAGATCGCCGCACAGCTCCGCAAACAGGGCGTGAACGTGGACGAGAAGGTCGTCAAGGTCATCTATGACGAAGTCACGTCGGCGGGCGGGCTCGATCCCAAGTTGAAGGCGAGGTATCGCGAGATCAAACGTCTCATCGACGAGACCTGTCCCAAATACGGCAACGACATCCACGACGTCGACATGTTCGCCCGCGAAGTGGGCAACACCTACACGAAGGAGATGGAAAAATACCGCAATGTGCGCGGCGGCACCTTCCAGGCGGGGCTCTATCCCGTCTCGGCGAACGTCCCGCTCGGCGCGCAGACGGGCGCAACGCCCGACGGCAGGCTCGCATACACCCCGATCGCGGACGGCATCGGTCCCGCTTCGGGCAGAGACGTGAAGGGTCCGACCGCGACGGTCAACTCCGTTGCGAAGCTCGAACAGGGAATCGCCTCCAACGGGACACTGCTCAACCAGAAATTCCATCCTTCCGCACTGGCGGGGATGGCGGGACTTACCAAGTTCGTCGCGCTCATCCGCTCCTATTTCGATCAAAAGGGCATGCACATGCAGTTCAACGTCGTCACGCGCGAAACGTTGCTCGACGCGCAGAAGCATCCCGAAAAATACAAGACGCTCGTCGTGCGCGTGGCGGGATACAGCGCGCTCTTCACAACGCTCTCCCGCTCTCTCCAAGACGACATCATCAACCGCACGCAGCAGGGATTCTGATCCGAGGGATTATGGCATATCAAGGCAAAGGCAGAATTTTCAATATTCAGCGCTTCTCGATCCACGACGGTCCGGGAATCCGTACCATCGTGTTTTTCAAGGGCTGTTATATGCGCTGTGCCTGGTGCTGCAACCCCGAATCGCAGGAATACGGGATCGAGACGATCGTCGAAAACGGAAAGGAAAAGACGGTGGGGCGGGACGTGACCGTGGAGGAGATCATGCCCGAATTGCTTTCGGACGCGATCTTTTACCGCCGTTCCGGGGGCGGGATTACGCTCTCGGGCGGGGAATGCCTTGCCCAGCACGAGTTTGCGCGCGATCTGCTCGAAGCCTGTAAAAACGAGGGACTGCATACGGCGGTCGAATCGACGGCGAACGCGCCCTTCGAAAAAATCCGTGCGATTCTTCCCTTTCTCGATCTCTATCTCATGGACGTCAAGCACATGGACAGCGCGAAGCACCGCGAATATACGGGGGTCGGAAACGAACTCATCCTCGCAAACGCGCGGAAGATCGCGGAGAGCGGGGTGGAGCTCATCATCCGCACGCCCGTGATCCCGGGCTTCAACGATACCGAGGGAGAGATCCGCGCGATTTCCCGCTTTGCGGCGTCCCTTCCGGGCGTGAAGGAGCACCACTTGCTCCCGTATCACCGCCTCGGACAGGACAAATATGCGGGGCTCGGAAGATCGTATGCGCTCGACGGCGTGGAACCGCCCACAAAAGAACGGATGGAGTACTTACTTTCATGCGCCGAGACGAGCGGGCTGCGATGCCAGATCGGCGGATAAGGGAGGATTCAATGGAACTCAAAGAAAAAATGCGCATCATACAGGAGCTCGTCCCCGGCAAGCAGGTCACGCTCTGCCACATCATCGCCAACCCCGACGACGTGCTCTATACCAAGCTCGGGCTCGATCCCAAGACCGACTATTCGCGCAGTGCGATCGGCGTGCTTACGATCAGCCCCTGCGAGAGCGCGGTCATCGCGGCGGACATCGCCTTGAAGGCGTCCAACGCCGAAGTCGGATTTGTGGACAGATTCACGGGCACGCTCATCATCTCGGGCTCGGTCTCGGCAGTCGAAGCCGCGTTTACGGCGATCCGCGAATATGTGATCAATAAGCTCGGCTACACCTGCTGCGAACTGACAAGAACCTGAGCGACGGGGCAGTTCACGGACGGGGTACCGACATGAAGAAGATCATTCTGATCGGCCGCGTTGCGGCGGGCAAGACCACGCTCACGCAGGCGTTGCGCGGCGAGGAGATCCACTACTTCAAGACGCAGTACATCAATTATCTCGATACGATCATCGACACGCCGGGCGAGTACACCGAGCTTCGGCAGACGAGCGGAGCGCTGGCGCTCTATGCCTATGAGGCGGACGTCGTCGGGCTCGTGCTCTCCGCAAACGAACCGTATTCCATCTTTTCGCCCTGCATCACGAGCCTCGTCAACCGCGAGGTGATCGGGATCGTGGCGGGGATTGACAAACCCGACGCCAACGTCGAACGCGTTTCCCGTTGGTTGCGGCTTGCGGGGTGCAAGAAGATCTTCCCCGTGAGCGCGGTGACGGGCGAGGGACTTTCGGATATCATTGCCTATCTCGAAGAGGAGGGCAAAAGATGAGCCTTACAAAAGTGATCTCCTTTGCCAACAACAAGGGCGGAAGCGGAAAGACGACGACATGTTCCAACGTCGGCTGTGCGCTCTCCATGCTCGGCAAGCGCGTGCTCATGATCGACGGGGATATGCAGCTCAATCTCACCATCTCTTACTTCGACGAGGACACCGCGCTCGGATTTGCCAAGAGCGGAAAAAACATTCTCGCCGCGGTCAAGGAGGAGCGCGATCTCGGGGAATATGTCGTTCCCACGAGATTCGAGGGACTCGATATGGTCACGTCGTCCTCCCTCATGAGCGGGATCGAGTTCGAACTCTTTCCCAAATGGCAGCGCGAATTTGTGCTTTCCAAGTGCCTCGAACCCGTCAAGGCGCGGGGGACGTACGACTACATCCTCATCGACGCGCCGCCCACGCTCGGCGGCTGGGTGATGAATATCCTCTGTGCGTCGGACGACGTCGTCATTCCCGTCGAAGCCAGCCCGTGGGGGCTCTTCGGACTTGCCAATATGTTTGACTTCATCTCGCAGGCAAAGCGGCTCGCGCCGCGGATGGAGATCCTCGGGATCGCCGTCACGAAGGCGGACGAGCGGAAAAAATATTTCAAGCAGACCCTCGAAACGCTGAAAGGGTTGGAGCAGACGCGGATGTTCGAGAACTATATCCGCGTGGACAGCGCGATCGAATGGTCGCAGGACAGCAGCTGTCCCGTTGTCGCCTATAAAAAGACGAGCCGTAGCGCCGTCGAATATAGTAATCTTACAAAGGAGATCATGAAGTATGCCGATCGGTAAAAATGCAATCAAGAGAGTGGAGAACAACGGCTATTCCAACGTGCAGACGTCCGCGCCCGACATGGAGAACAGCGTTGTTCTTGCGGAAGGGGAACGCCCCGCAAAGCGCGCGCCCGCAGCCAAAAAGCCCGCAACCGAGAAGAAAGTCGGCGGCGGAAAGAACGGCTTCGAACGCGTGGAGTTTGGCGACGAAATGCCGTATTGGCTCCTTTAACCGGACGGTCCACCCGAAAATCGGGTGGATTCTTCGCGTTTTTTGCCATTTTGCATAGTACTATGTCACACATAACCGCGCGTTTTTGCGCGCGGAGGGGGTTGATTTTGTGAAAAACGCTTTTTTATATCTGGAGGACGGAAACGGCCGCGTCCTCTACATCGACCTTTCGGAGCGGGAATTGCCGCGCGGAAACGAGTATGCGGAGCTTCCCTTCCTTGCGGAGTATTCCTGCGAGGCGGAGGGGGAATTGCACGGGGAGACGTCGAATTTCCGCCTCGTTTCGGAGCGGGAGCGGGGTGCGGTGAAAGAGAGCGTCTACCGCTCGGACGACGGCGCGGCGGAAGTTACCGTTATGCGGAAATTCCTGCGCGGCGTGCTCACGCAGTCCTGCGAAATCAAAAATCTCTCCTCGGGGCGCCTCTGCGTCAAGAAACTCTTTAACCGCTTCCCGGGGATCTGCACGGACGCGCTCTCGGGAGACTATCTCCGCGACGTCGAGATCGGCGTCGTGCGCGGCGAATGGGGCGGCGAGGGACAGCTGTTCTGGCAGAACGCCGAGGAGCTCGGGCTCTACCGCGCTACGGGACACCGCACGTCGTGCACGGCACAGCTCTGTTCGCCCGCCGCCTACACGACGAGAAAATTCGCGCCGCTTCTCTTTTTCCGCCACAAAAAGACGGGAACGGTCTGGGCGATCCAACATCTTCCCGAGGGACCCTATGTGCTCGAAATCGGGCTGACGGATCTCGAAAATATTCCCGGGAGTTTCTATTCCGCCGCCTGCGGCGCGGGCGACAGCGAGCGGCAGGGGTTCCGCTACTATCTCGGCAGAAACAAGAGCTACCGCAACGCGGAGACCCTCTTCACCTGCATGCCCTCCTTCGGAGAGGCGGTTATGCGGCTCGCGGAATACCGCCGCACGTTGCGCCGCCGTCCCGCCCCGCCCATCATGTTCAACGACTACATGAACTGCCTCTGGTGCAGGCAGGGGGAGCGGGAGTGTCTCGATCTGATCGAAGCCGCGCAGAGCGTGGGAGCGGAGGGCTATTGTTTCGACGACGGCTGGTACCGCGCGCCCGACGAGGACGGTTCTCTCCGTTTGGGGGACTGGATTCCCTGCGATTCGCGCTTCGGCGGGCATACCTTCGCCGAGATGGTGGAGGAGGTCACCTGCCGCGGGATGATCGCGGGCGTCTGGACGGAGCTCGAAGTGTGCGCCTCGCGCGCCGCGGCGAGCAAATTCCCCAAGTCGTGGTTCCTCCGCAACGAGGGAGAGCGGATCTTCCGCTGCGGACGGTACTATTTCGATCTCACGCGTAAGGATGTGCAGGACTATCTGATCGGAAGGGTGCGCGCGCTCTATGATCTCGGCGTCCGCTACATCAAGAACGACTACAACGGGCACCCCGGCTGCGGCTGCGACCACAGGAATGCGTCGCCCTATGCGGGGCTCGAAGTGCATTGCCGCGCCGTGAACGCCTTTTACGAGCGGCTGGGACGGATTTTCCCCGATCTCATCCTCGAAAACTGCGCTTCGGGAGCGATGCGGGCGGACGCGCGCACGATGCGCAACTTCAACACGCAGAGCATCTCCGACTGCGAAGAGTATGAAAAGATGCCCTCCATCCTCAACGGCACGCTCCTGTCCCTCCTGCCCGAACAGATTTCGGTGTGGGTCTATCCCTATCCGCGCATCTTCTGGGAGATGAACGGCGAGGGGTATCTCACGCGGGAGTACATCGCGTCCCAGGCGGACGGAAGGCAGACCGCGTTCAATTTGGTCAGCGGCTTCATGGGAACGCCGCTCCTCTCGGGCAAGATCGACCGCGCCGACGAAAAGAACTTCGAACTCATTGCGCGCGGGATCGCCCTCTACAAGGAAAAGCGCGATTTCATCTCCACAGCGCTGCCCGTGTATCCGCTCGGCTGCGCCCGTCTCACCGATCCGCTCCGTCCCATCGCGCAGGGGTTGAAGCGCGGAAAGCGGATCCTGCTTGCCGTGTGGAGAAGGGAAGGGGAGGCGCGCGTGCACATCCCGATCGAGGGGATCGCGGGCGCGGAAGTCTGTTTCCCGCGGGGCGGCTGCGGCATCGACCGCCGCGAAAACGCCGTCGACGTCGTGTTCTTCGAAAAGAATCAGGCGGTTCTCCTCGACATCACGCTCGGCTGAAACCGCAATATCGCCTGAATTTTCCGGAAATCTCCTTCAAAAAAGGAGATTTTTTTCATTTGCAAACCGCTTGAAAAAATTTTTGTCGAAATTGATAAATTTTTTCAGAAAACCCCTTGACAAAAAGTTCGAAGCGTGATATGATTTAATCGGTTACGCGAATAACTGAAATAATTTGTTAATTCATTGACGATCATGTTTGTCATTTGTCAGTCAAATTTGACAAACATTCGGTCGGATAGAGAGGGTAATAGAAATGGATCGACGCGTGAGAGAGGTGTTGTTCCCCGTCGGGGTAACGGATGTCTGCGGCGAGATTGACAACGCCGCGGTTCTGACGAAGCAGTGCGATCTTCAAATCGGGCTCAACGAAGATCATCTCGTTACGGTGCACGGGAAGGGGTATCTCGTCCTCGATTTCGGAAAGGAGATCAACGGCTGCGTGCGGATTCTGACGCAGCTTTCGGACGGCGGGAGCTGTCTTGTCCGCGTCAGAACGGGGGAATCTCTCTCCGAGGCGTGCGCCGAGCTTGCCGAGCGGAATGCGGGGAACCATCATTCCCTGCGCGATTTCACGGCGGCGCTTCCCATCTATTCCGATCTCGAATTTTCCGAGACGGGCTTCCGCTTTGTGCGGATCGACTTCTGCGAGAACAAGACCGTCACGATCAAAGCGGTGCTGGCGATGTACATTCACCGCGATCTGCACCCGACGGGCGGCTTTGTCTGCAACGACGAGCGGGTCAACCGCATCTTCGAGGTCGCGTCGAGAACCCTCTTCCTCAATATGCAGAATTACATCTGGGACGGAATCAAGCGGGACCGTCTCGTCTGGATCGGGGATATGCATCCCGAGACGTCGGCGATCATCTGTCTGTTCGGCGCCGATCCGTCGGTGGAGGAGTCCCTCACCTATACGAAGGAGCACACGCCGCTTCCGACGTGGATGAACAACGCTCCGACCTACACGGCATGGTGGTTTGTCATCCTGCACGACTACTATCTGCAAAATGCCGACCGCGCCTATCTGGAAGAACAGAGAGAGTATCTCCGCGGCGCGCTCGAACTGATGGACGGCGAGATCAAAGAGGACGGCAGTTTCTCTTCGCTGAGCGAGTCGAGCCTGTTCGACTGGCCGAGCCACTGTTCGGAGGACGAGAAAGTCGGCGTGTTCGCGCTGTGGACGCTGGCGGCGAAGTGCGCGGAATATCTCTTCCGCGAAGTGGGGCTCGATCCCGCTCCCGCGCGGAACCTTTTGAGTAAGCTCTCCAAAAAGCGGGATCTTACCGTCAAAAAATTCAAACAATGCGAGGCGTTCCTCGTCTATGCGGGCATCCGCAGCGCCGAGGACGCATACGACTTCCTTACGGAGAGAGGCGCGCACGGATTCAGCACGTTCATGAGCTATTACATCCTGAGCGCGATTGCCGACGGCGGTCATCCCGACCGCGCGCTCGGACTGATGAAAGAGTACTACGGCGGAATGCTCGATCTCGGTGCGACGAGTTTCTGGGAGGACTTCAACATTGACTGGATCGAGGGGAGCGCCCCGATCGACCGTCATCCCCGCGAGGGAGAACACGATATCCACGGCGACTTCGGCGATCATTGCTATGTCGGGTTCCGCCACAGTCTCTGCCACGGCTGGTCGTGCGGTCCCGTCACCTTCCTCATCCGTAAACTCGGCGGGATCGAGGTGCTCGAAGCGGGATGCAGGCGCGTGCGCGTCCGTCCGCAGCTTGCGGGGCTCGAATGGATGAAGATCGACTATCCCACGCCGTTCGGCGTCATTCATATCGAATGCGGCAAGGACGGGTGCACGGTCACGGCTCCGGAAGAGGTCGCGATCGAGCGGTAAAAAAATTTCGGGCGGTTGAGCAGCCGCGGCTGCTCTTTCTGTGTTCCGCTGGAACACAGAAATAAAAAAAACTTTAATTGGAGGAACAAATGGGCAAAAAAATTCTGAGTCTTGCAGTTGCGGCGGTGTGTCTGTGCGGCGCAGTTGCGATCCCCGCGTTCGTTCCGGACGACGGGACGCCGACGGCGGTTGCCGAGACACCGCAGGGACAGGAAGCGATCTTTTTGCAGTCTGTGACCCTTACGAAGCCGAACGGGAACGATTATGTCTTTACCTATCACTTCGATAAGGAAGTCTCCAAGACGGCGGCATCGCTTGACGGCAAAAAATCGTTCTTCACGGTCGGCGGGAAGGCGCTCACGGAGATCTCCGGGGCGACGCTTTCCTATTCCGACAACAAGAACGAGATCACGGCGACCGTTCCCGCCTCGTCGGGCGCGGTCAAGGAGGGGGAGACGACCCGCGTCACGGTGCTCGGCGGTTTCATCAGCGAAACCGACCGTGTGACGACCGTGCGCTACATCTACGATTTCAACAATCCCGGACAAGGAGAGCGCATCTATCGCAGCGACAACATGGACGACTACGAAGAAGTGACGGTGACGTCCATCTCCGTGCCCTCGGGGGAATCGCAGAACGGATGTATCTACATCTATTTCTCCGACGTCGTCACGCCGAAGAAATATCAGGATCTCCAATGGACGAAAACCTGGCTCAGATCGGCATACGGAGAAGGAACCAAACTTTCGCTTTACAGCGATTCCGTGCTCGATCTGCTCTATAACTATCAGGTGTTCGATCCCTATTGGGAGAACAGCCTCTCGCATCTTCTTCTGTTCGGCTGCGAGGATTACAACGGACTCAAAGCCTTCCCCACGAACACGGGCGGGATCGACATGACCCCCAAGATGACGGTGGACGGCGTCGAGCTCTTCTCGGTGCGCCAATTCCAGGAATCGGTCGCCGAGAACGGCACGAAATATATCGACAAAGCGGGGCAGACGCAATCGTTCAACGGACAGCAGTGCTTTGCCGTTCAGGTCCATTTCGATCAGAACTGGATTCAATTCATTCTGAAAGGCGACTCCTCCAACGACACGCAGCTCTCCAAAGTCCTCGACGCGGACGGGAAGGAGATCCCGGGCGTGACGTCCTTCCATGAAAATCTCCGTCCCGAGAGTTTCAAGCAGAAGATGGCGATCGGCGTGCGCAAGGGACTTCTCATGCCCAACGGAAAGATGGTCAAGCAGGACTTTATCTTCACCTACGACTACATGAAGAAGCAGTGGAGCATTGCCGGCGAGGCGAAGGGCGAGACCCGTGAGGACGAAACGCTCTCCAACCAGGAAGGCTACACCGACGCGGAACTTGCCCAAATCGAGAAAAACAAGGCATAAGGCGAGGAGAATGAGATGAAAAAGAAATGGTTAAAAGGCTTTGCTTTGACGCTTGCAATGCTCGTCGGGACAAGTGTGTTCGCGGCTTGCGGCACGGAACCGGACAATCCCGGTGGAACGACTCCCGGCGGAACGACTCCGGGCGGGACAACCTCGGGCGGAACGACCCCCGGTGGAACGACTCCGGGCGGCGAGACCCCTGGCGGAACAACTCCCGGCGGAACGACTCCGGGCGGAACAACTCCCGGCGGCGAGACTCCGGGCGAGGACGTGGACGTTCCCGATCTCAACAACGGCTACACCTATCATAAGGAGAACAACGAGGGGCTCATGCAGTTTTACAGCTCCGACGAGGATCTCGACTTCTTCCTCAACGACTACATGCGCCGCCATCTCCGCTATGACGATGACGCGATCGGCGCGCTGAAAATCGGCGAGGGCAACAGCGTCTGGAAGGAATGGGAGACGATGTCCGTCGCGTGGATGAACACGGCGGGAATCGGTTACAGCCCCAAAGACAACGTCAAGAACTGGTTCTCGAATATCTATCAGGACGCATTCGGCTACATCTGGTTCGACGCCGGCACCACGACGACGAACTGGGGACAGAGCTGGGAGTTCCCGAGCTGGGCGCACTCGTACTACTACGAGGGCGGGCACAAGATGTTCCTCAACACCAACTATTTCGACGGGCTCAACAATCTCAGCGACAACGGAAATCCCAAGAACGGGAACAACATGCTCACTTCCATCTGGAAGGGGGTTTCGGACAAGGGCATTGAGGGCGTGTTCGGCAAGAATACGACGGAGTACTACGACTACATGTCGATCACCGGAAACGACATCCGTTCGATCACCTACACCTACGAGACGCCCGTGAACAACATCAACGAGCTCGGACAGGAAGTGAAACCGTTCATGGGAACGCCGTTCTGCTCCCCGTTCCTCGAACTCGACTTCTCCATCACCGACTACGATTCCCTCGGGCTCACCGATCAGGTGCAGGACATCGTCGTATGGTGGAAGGGCGGCAGCGGCGAGAGGAACGAGACCTGGGACGAACGGCACATGGTCAAGTACAGCGAATTCTCGACGAACTACCGCGAACGCTTCGCTTCCACGTCGCACATCGTATTCCCGATGTATGCGCATGAGAATTGGGGAATGTCCGACGACATCGAGGACGCGATCACCGACATGAAGATCGAAGTCATCTTCAAAAACGGGATCAACGCGGAAATCCGCCTCGAAGAAGTCACGCTCGCCTTCGACGGGCGCCAGATGAACAACAACAGCGTCTTTATCGCGGCGGCGGCATACTACTATCAGTTCACGCAGGACGACGCATGGCTTCAAAAGAACATCGGAAAGCTCCGCCGCGCGATGCAGTTCCTCATCACCTACTGCGGATCGGAAGAGGAAGCGACGAACGCGCTCGTCACGACCGAACGCTTCATCGGGCACGACGGCTCCTCCAACTACGACTATTTCACGGGCACCGAGGACAATCCCGGCAAGTACAATGCGGGCAACGTCACCAACTATAAGTCGGTGGGACACGGCATCGGCGACGGCTATTGGGACGCCGTCAACAACCCCTGCATCAATCTCTATACGAACACCTATTTCTATAAGGCGCTCAAAGGGATGGAATATCTCGAAAGAATGATGGACGCGAGCGGCGCGAAGGACAGCGAGACCGTGAAAGTCCGCCCCGCGGATATGGGCACGGAAGTGACCTATTCCGAGACGCCCGAGACGCTCCGTGCGAGAATCGAGGCATTCGTTCCCCAATTCCGCGACTACTTCTGGAACAAGGAAACGGGCAGGTTTGTGCTCGGCTACCTTTCGGAGGACGATCCCGGCGTCAAGGCGGGCGTGATCGACAGAACCGTCGACTACGGCTTTACGACCTACAACCAGGAAGTCATCGAGCTCGGGCTCGCAACCGAGGAGCAGACCCGCTCCATCACCGATTGGATCAACGGCGTGAGAACGGTCGAGGGCGACGACGCGGATAATTCGACCGACAAGAAAACGACGCAGATCTATGCGTTCGAATTTGCGCCCCGCTGGACGACGAAGGCAAACCGCTACCAGTTCTGGTTCCGCTTCAACGGAATCAGCTCGGGCACTTACGGCTGGAACAAGCAGGTTCAGAACGGCGGCACTGCGCTCCACTGCGCTTATTACGATATGGTCGCGGAGAAGGTCGCCCACGGCACCGAGGCAAGTTTCGCAAAACTGAGAAACGTGCAGGCTTGGTACGAAAAGGTCTACGACGCGGAGGGCTACGGCACCGACTTCTATTACGAGTATTACAGAAAGGCGGGCATCAAACTGCAAGGGACGAGAGGCTCGGGCGTCATCGGTGTGGACAGTGAGTTCATCGAGGCGACCATGCTCTACACGGCGGTTCCCGTTGCGTTCTTCGGGCTCGGCTCCACCGAGTACAAGACGCTCAACATCACGCCCGACCTTCCCGCGGAGCTCACCTTCTGGAAGATGGAAAACCTCAGTTTCGCCGATCTTGACTACGATCTCACGATCGGGGATAACTGGATCCAGATCAACAGCGTGCAGGGCGACCTCACGGGCAAGAAGGTCCGCGTCACGCTCGACGCGCCCGAAGGCAGCTTCGAAGTCCGCCAGCACAACGTCATTCTCAAAAACGGCACGGATTACGTCGTCGAAAACGGAAAGGTGATCATCACCGCTCCCTTCCGCAACGGCAGAATCCAGATTGTGAATCGCTGATAAAAGCTCAGCCCCTGCCGCGGCGAACGCGGCAGGGGGAACAAAAAAGGAGACATCTATGAAAAAGATTTTATCAATCGCGCTCGCCGCACTCCTGTCCGCAACGCTTGCGATTTCCTGCGTCGGCTGTAACATCGACACGGGAACTCCGAACACCCCGGGCGGCAATCAGGGCAACACTCCCGGCGGGCAAACCCCGGGCGGGAGCACTTCCGGCGGCGAAACCCCCGGCGGCGAAACCCCCGGCGGCAACCAGGAGGATCCTCCCGTCACCAATCCCGACGCGGTCACGGTCACGGTTGCGACGCTCGGCAAACAGGATGAAATCGCACTGATGCGCCGCTGGACGAACGCGTACAATAAGGCGCATCCCGAAGTGAATATTCAGATCGTCAAGCAGATGCAGGGCATGCCCGACACCACGCTTTGGATGTCGTCCAATGAAATGCCCGACATCATCTGGACGGCGGGGGATCAGCATTCTCCCTATTCGGGATACTACAAATACTTCCAGGATCTCTCGGATGAAAGCAAATTCGAGGGCAGCAAGGAATTTTTCGCGGACTTCTACGACTCGCTGATTGATACCACGCATGCGACGACGGAGGACACGGGCATCTGGTTCGTCCCGCGCGATTATAACCGTCTCGTCGTCTATCTCAACAAGACCGCGTTCGAGGCGGCGGGGATTCCGCTTCCCGAGAACGATTGGACCTTCGAAGAATTCATCGGCATCTGCAACGCGCTCATGGACAAGGGCGCAAAGAAGGGCGTCGAATGGATGGTCTGGCGTCCCATCTTCACGACAATGCTGCAAAACTTCGGCGGGAAGTATGTCGAAAACGGCAAGCTCGCGCTCGAAAGCAAGGAGACCGAGGCGTGCGTGGACTTCTTCCGCAAGATCTACGAGCGCGGTCGCAGCGAATCCGATCCTTACCTCGGCATCGCAATGAAAACGACGACCGCGGGCGAGTTCTTCACGAACTATCCCGACGACATTACGGACAGCATTCCCATGACGATCAACGTCCGTCCCCAGCTTCCGAGCTTCATTTCGATGGCGGACGCGGGCGGATGGGAGCTCGAAGTGCGCGCCTTCCCGAACTTCAAACAGGCGGACGGCTCCGACGGATACGTCGGCGCGGGTTGCTCGGGCTACGGCATCACGACCGCCTGCACCGATCCCGCCAAGATCTCCTGGGCATGGAAGTTCCTCAAATGGTGCATGTCCGAAGAGGGCTACAACGAAGTGGCGGATCTCGGAAACATCGTCCCCGCGCTCAAATCCATGAGATCGAAGGGCGCATGGCGGGACTATGAGTACTACGGAGCGTCCGTCGACGCGGACGCGTTCGTCTATGAAAACACCCGCGACATCTTCCTCAACTATCAGAACGGTCTGCCCGTCTCCAAGCATGACGACTTCATCGCGCGGATCGACGATTTCTGGACGAACATTCTCACCGGCGGATACAGGGGCGCGATCGACCGGTTGAAAGAGGACTGCAAGGCGCTCGGAATCGACTAACACAAAGGAGGACAACATGCCGGATATGGTTTCGGAACAAGAACTCTCGAAGAGCTCCTCAAACGCAGTCGCTGCGGCGGAGACGAAGGGGACCTCAGTCCGCAAATCTCCCGAATACCGTAAGCGGAAGATCAGGGAAAATCTCGTCGGATATCTCTACATCATGCCCGTCATACTCGGCGTGCTCATCTTCACGGCGTTTCCCGTCGTCTATGCGTTCATCGAGAGCTTCTTCGAAACGCGGCTCATGCCGCTCGGCGAATCGCTCGGCGAGTTCGTGTGGTTCGACAATTACATCAAAAACTTCACAAATTCCTTTTACCGGAGGCAGTTTTTCCAATCGCTCGGCGTCACGTTCCTCTATGCGGTGACCTATATCCCGCTCAGCCTCGTGCTCTCCTTCCTGCTCGCCGTCCTGCTCAACCAGGACATCAAGGGAATGAAGTTCTTCCGGGTGCTCTACTATCTGCCCGTGCTCATTCCCGCGGTTTGCAGCGGCATGCTCTGGAACAGAATCACCGACCCCGAATACGGGATCATCAACAAGGCGCTGGAAAACATCGGGCTCGGAGGGCTGCCGTGGTTTACCACCGCGGCGTCGAGTATGCCGTCCTTCATCTTCATCAACTTGTTCACGCTCGGCGGCAGTATGATCCTGTGGCTCGCGCAGCTCAAAAACGTCCCCAAGACGCTCTATGAGAGCGCGCGGCTCGACGGCGCGGGAAAGTTCCGGCAGCTCATCAGCATCACCATTCCCGTCTGTACGCCGATGATCCTCTACAACTTCATCATGAGCGTCATCGGCGTCATGCAGACCTATTCGCAGGTCATCACGCTGACGGGCAACTCGGGCGTGGACAACAGCTTGCTCTTCTATGTCTTTAATATCTACGGCAACCGCGTCTCGCACTTCGGCTATGCCTGCGCGCTGAGTTTCATCCTGTTCGGGATCATCGGCGTTCTGACGGCGGTTACGATGAAGACGAGCAAGTGGGTCTATTACACGGAGGAGGGCTGATCATGGAACATGAAGCGTTGAATCCCGTTTTGGAACCGGTTGCGGAGGACCCGATGGTCATCGAGGGGAGAAAGCGCAGAAAGCGCGCGAAGGCGATGCGGATCGTCGGAAAGACGGGAAGCTATCTCTTCCTCACCGCGCTGTCGCTGTTTTTCCTCTTCCCGTTCCTCGTCATGATCTGTCTGAGCATCCTCTCCAACAAGGAGATCTTACAGCAGGTGCTCTTTTCCCCGACGGGAACCATCTATCTCGGAACATACCGCGCCCTCTTTTCAAGCGGATCGACTTATCTGCGCTATCTTCTGAACACCCTTTACGTCGCGGCGATCACGACGGTCGGAATCCCGCTCGTCTCCTCGCTCTGCGCCTACGGATTTGCGAAGCTCGAATTCAAGGGGAGGGACGTCATATTCGGGATCGTGCTCGGCACGATGATGATCCCCGCGGTCATCAGTATTGTCCCGCTCTACACCCTCTACGCAAAGCTCGGGTGGATCAACACGCTGTTCCCGATGTGGGTTCCGTCCCTCTTCGGCGGCGGCGCGACGAACATCTTCCTCATGCGCCAATTCATGCGGGGGATTCCGAACGACATGCTCAAAGCCGCCAAACTCGACGGCGCGAACTCCTTCGTGATCTATCTCCGCATCATGATCCCGCTGTGCCTTCCCATCATGCTGTTTGTGGCGGTGCAGTCCTTTATGGGAGCGTGGAACGACTTCATGACGCCCTTCACCTATCTCAATTACGGATCGGAGAGCGTGACGCTCGCGCTGGGCATCTATTGGGACTACGGTCCCGGGAGCATCAAATTTGCAAACGAGGCGATGGCGGCGGGCGTCGTCATGACGCTTCCCTGCGCGGTGATCTTCTTCTGTTTCCAGAAGTATCTGATCGACGGCGTGGCAGTCACGGGCATGAAGGACTGAGGTGAGTATGAAAACGTTATTCAAGAAAATCTTTCGTATCGTTTGTTTGTCCCTCGCGGCGGCGATGCTTCTCGGCGCGTTTGCGGGTTGCGGCGGAAATACGGAACAGCCCGGTCCGGACAATCCCTCGGGGGGCAACCCCTCGGGGAACAACCCTTCGGGCAACGATCCTTCCAAAGAGGATCCTTCCAAAGAGGATCCCGCGGAGAAGTATGAGCCCTACGACTATCAGGTGGCGCACACGAGCGCCGACCGCTATGTGAGTTTTTACAGCTCCGACGCGGATCTCGACACGTTCCTGAACGAATACCGTGAGCGGCACATGCGCGCGACGGAGAACCGCATCCATTCCCATCCCGTAGGCGCCGGCGGCACGGCGTGGAAGGAATGGGAGGCGATGACGGGGTCGTGGTGGGACGCTTCGGCGAAGTACGGCACGATGCCCGAATTCTATGCGACGAAGGATTACGTCGAGAATTGGCTCATCGCGCCCGTGCAGGATCGCGAAGGCTACATCTGGCGGGACGAGGGCAAGAATCTCTCCGACTGGTCGATGGGCTGGGAGTTCCCCGATTACAGAACGGGCGGCATCGGCTGGACGTTCGGCGACGGCGACGAGGGTTGGACGGTAAACGGCGGCGAGCTGTCGGTTGCGAACGCCGTTCTCTCCGTCTCCCTGCGCGGCGCGCAGGAAGCCGAGCTCGTCTCGCCCGACTTTTCCACTGCGTCCACGAGCACGCCGTTCTTCCGCGCCTGCTTCTCGTATGAGGCGGCGGGCGGCGAAGTGGAGGACATCTGGCTCTACTATCAGACCGAGAAAAACAGCGGTTGGTCGGACAGCCGCAGGGTCTCG
Source organism: uncultured Clostridia bacterium (assembly GCA_947630245.1). Classification (GTDB taxonomy): domain Bacteria; phylum Bacillota; class Clostridia; order Christensenellales; family Borkfalkiaceae; genus Gallimonas. The sequence continues at coordinate 33,413 of CANRGR010000008.1, forward strand.
TTTTCCGAGTTCTGCACGCGCGGTTTCCCGATCGGAGAGGGGAACGTGGGGAAGAACGGCTATTTCTTCCCGATGTATCTCTGCGACGATTGGGGCTGGGACGTCGGCATGAGCGCGAACGTGATCACAAAGGTCAAGTTCGTCATCAAGGCGAAAGAGGGGAGTACGATCTCGGGGACGTGGAATTTCGACTATCTCGCGACCGAGTACGACGACCGTCAGCCGCTCAACGTCACGAATTATCTCATTGCGGCGAAGGAGATTTTGTCCTATTCGCAGGACAGGGCATTGCTTGAAGCGGTGATGCCGTACGCCCGCAGGGCGATGAACTTCCTGCTCGATCAGCTCGGCGGCAGAGAGGGGCTCATCTCCACGGCGTATCTCAAAGGACACTTCAACGACCGCTACAAGGCGATGGGCACGGGCATGGGCAACGGCTATTGGGATGTTCTTGCCTTCCCCGAAGTCAATCTCTACTGCAACATCGGCTACTATGACGCGCTCCGTGCGATGCTCTTCCTCGAAGAGATGTGCGAAGTACTCGGCGTTACGCCCGAGCGGGCGGTGACGGTCGGGCGCGGCATGGTCGGCGAGACGGAATACGCCGAGAGCGTCGATTCCTTGAAAGAGCTGTTGAGCCTCTGCGGCGAGAAGATCCGCACCTACTTCTGGAATGAAAAGACGGGGAGATTCCACGTCGGATTCATCGACGGCGGGAGCGGAAAGACCGTTCAGGACAAAGGCTATGTGATGTTCAACGAGCAGGTGATCGCGAGCGGAATCGCGAGCGAGGAGCAGATCGCGTCCGTGATGAGCTGGATCAACGGCGAACGCACGGTGGCGGGCGACAGGAGCTCGGGCGAGGACATCTATTTCTATGAATTTGCGCCGCGGTTCAACACGGGGGAGATCGCGCCCGATTTCTACTTCGGATACGGCGCGTCGTTCGGCGACAACGTACAGGACGGCGGCACCGCGCTCCAAAATGCGTATTACGACGTCGTGGCGCAGTCCGCGCTCGGCAGCGAAGCGGCATACAAGCGGATGGAAGCGATCAAGGCGTGGTATCTCAAAGTGCGCGCGGCGGGCGGCGAAGGCTGGAACTTCTACCGCGAATACTATAAAACCACCGACATCAGCGTGCAGGGCGGCGGCACGGGCGGCACGGTCGGGCTCGATTACGAGTTCCTCGAAGCCGCGCTCCTCATCCGTTCCGTTCCCGAGGCGTTCTTCGGGCTGGGTGCGGACAGTGCGGGCGTACTGCATGTCACCCCCGCGCTTCCCGAAAAGCTCGACTATTGGCGGCTTGAAAATCTTACGTTTGCGGGATACTATTACGATCTGTCGATCGGGAAGTATTTCGTTCAGATCAGCGGCGCGGAGGACTGCCGCGAAGGCTCGGGAAAGAGCGGAAAGAAGGTGGAGATCACCTTTGAAAAGCCCTCATTTGAATTCGGAATTTATCTCGACGGAGTGAAAACGGACGACTATCGCACCGAAGGCGGGAAATTGATCGTCACCGTGCCGTTCCAAAACGGTAAAGTGGAGATCAAGGGAACGAAAGAGGCGTGATCGGAAGCGGAAATTCCCGAGAGAAAAAGAAAAAAAAGGAGAAGGAAGGAAAATGAACAAAAAATTTATTGCGATCCCCCTTGCGATTGCGATGGCGTTCGGTTTGGTCGGCTGCGGCGAAACCACGAGTGGCAACAACAGCGGCACGAGCGGCGGACAGCAACAAGAACAGCCCGGCGGACAGCAGCAGCCCGGCGGCGGACAGCAGCAGCCCGGCGGACAGGAACAACCCGGCGGACAGGAACAGCCCGGCGGACAGGAACAGCCCGCGGCAAAGACGATGTATGACGTCACGGTCACGGACGGCTTCATCAAGGGCACGGCGAATTGGAACCACCAGTCCGTCGAGGAGAACACGAGTGTGACGGTCGTTGCGCTCGAAGAGAACAAGGCGCGCGGCGCATTCCTGAATTGGGAAGTGAACGGCGAGAACGTTTCCCAGACGAAGGAATACACCTTCAATGTGACGGGGAACATCACCGTCACGGCGAAATACGGCGATCCCGCAACGGAGCCCGTGAAGGAATATGTCTCCCTCACCGTGCTCGGCGGCGGCGTGATTACGGGCAACGAGAACAACATCAACCACGAGACGTATGAGAAGGGCACGCAGGTCTCCGTCACCGCGCCCGACAAGTCTCCCTCGGCGTTCGTCGAATGGCAGATTGACGGCGAGAGAGTGGACGGCGGCAGTACCTATTCGTTCAAGCTCGAAGAGACGACGATCATCACCGCGGTCTACGACGGTTCCACTTACAGCGTGTGGGACGGCGAGTATCCCGAAGCGGCGCCCGCAGGCTTCGTCGAGGACACCGAGACCAAGACGTGGCACATCACTTCGGCGAGCGGGCTCGCTTATTGGGCAAGCCTCGTCACTTGCAGTTTGGACGGCACCGATAAGAACGTCCACAAGTACAGCGCATTCGACGGTTCGACCGACGCAGTCGGGCACGACTTTAATGCGCACTATCATCCCGAGAACGCCTGGACGCTCTATCTCGACACCGACGTCGACCTCGCGGGGTACAAGTGGGATCCCATCAACTCGCTTCAATGGAGCTTCTGCGGTCTGACCTTTAACGGCAACGGACACACCATCAAGAATCTCTATGTCGAATGCAAGCAAATGTTCCCCGGTGCGGACAGTTCGACTGCCGGCTTCTTCGGCTATGTGCTCAAAGACGACATCACCATCAAGGACGTCACCTTCGACGGCGCGAGAGTTGTTCATGATCCCAGAGTGGATCTTCATGATCCAAATGATACCCAAGACAAACGTTCGAGTACCGGATGCGGCGCAACTGCGATTGTCATCGGCTATGTCAATCCCAGCCATCACTGGCGGGACGCTACGATGGGATATGACTATTTCGGGACCCCTCA
>CANRGR010000009.1 GCA_947630245.1 uncultured Clostridia bacterium
ATCCGAGAGTTTTTGTCATCGCTTGAAAGCACAATTCTAAAAATTTTGTTTTTGTTCCCTATGGGAAGTGCGCTTTCGTCCGCGCGTTTGTTCCCCCTCGGGGATCTCATTCCGCTCTTTCAAATTCGCTTTTTCCCATTCCGCAGATGGGACACACCCAATCGTCCGGCAACTCTTCGAAGGGAGTATCGCCGTCATAGACGTATCCGCAGACTTTGCAGATCCACTTCTCCCTCTTCGCCGCCAAAAGTTTTTTCCCGTCTGCGTCCACTTTGCGGAAAAATTCCTTTCCCATGCCGCAGAGCGGGCAAACCCAATCGTCGGGCAGTTCCTCGAAGGGAATGTCGCCGTCGTATTCGTAGCTGCACACGTCGCAGACGTACCTGACTTCCTCTTTGGGCTCCTCCGCGACATAGGTGGGCGCCTTCGCCGCCGTCTTGCCCTTCAAGACCTTGTGGTAATAAGCGTACGTCATGGGCGTACCTTTTCTGAGATTTTCCGCCTCAATCACTTCGCCGAGGAACACGGTGTGCGTCGCCGTCTCCATTGTGCCGACCGTCTTACAGACAAAATAGCACAGTCCCCCGTCCGGAATGGGCAGTTTGCCGCGCACCGAATAGGGCGTGCCGTCGAATTTATCCGTCTTTTCGCCGCTTATGAAGCCGAATCTGCCGATGAGCTTGGGATCGGAATCCTCCGCAAGGACGACGATCGCAAAGTATCCGCAGTCCGAAATGCAGCGGTGGGTATAATTTTCGCGGTTGATGCTCACCGCGATCGTGGCGGGATTCGCCGTGATCTGCATCGCGCTGTTGGCGACGCAGCCCGTCGGTCTGCCCTGATCCCACGTCGTGCAGAGATAAACTCCGTATGAAAGATTGAAAAATGCAGTATTGTCCATTGTTCCTCCCTCCGAAAAACGTAACCATAGACAAAAAGCGGGCTTATTGTCAAGTCCGCCTTTGTAACACGTTCAGCCGCGTCAGTCTTTCTTCTCTTCTTTCTGCGCTACAACCTCTTTGCCGTCGTAGAATCCGCAGTTCTTGCAGACTCTGTGAGGAGCTTTGAGTTCGTGGCAGTGCGGGCACTCGACGAGCGTGGGCTCGGTTGCCTTATAGTTCGCGAACCGCTTGTTCGTTCTGCTCTTCGACTGTTTACTCTTGGGAACCGCCATCTTACTTCACCTCTTTTTCGTTATTCTTCTTCGTTGTAATCGGGCGCAGTGCAGGTCTCGCTGCAAATGAGCCGCGCGGGCAGAAGAAAGAGCACCGCATCGCGCAAAAATTCGCGCAGGTCGATGACGCCGTTGCGGTAGGCATAATCCTCTTCCCCGTTGCCGTTTGGAATGAAATATCCCTCCGCTTCGCCCGCGACAACTTGCCGCGTCTCTTTCAGGCATCTCGAACACAGCCCTTTGAGCGCAAACGACAGCGTACCCGCAATCTCGACCGAATCGTCCTCCAAAATGTTGTAATGCAGTCTGGCAGAGACGGGTCCGTCCGGGGAAACATACGGAATGTCGACGAGGCTTTGCTCCGGTTCGAAGTCAAAGACAAGCTCTCCCGTATACTTTTTTTCCGCGTTGCACCTGCGGACGTCTAACTCCGGAATCATTGACTTAAAAAGTATAGTATCTTTTGCCTTTTTTGTCAATCGCTTTTTGCGGCGATTTACAAAATTTCGGAAAAATCAGAGGAGCGCCGCCGTTTCGCGCGCGATGACGAGTTCCTCGTTCGTCGGAATGACGAGAATGCGCACGTTCGAATCCGCCGCGGAGATCTCGTGGATCGCGCCGTCGTTCTTGTACTCGTTCGCCGCGGGATCGACCTTGATCCCGAACGCCTCCATTCCCGAGAGCGCCGCCGCGCGCACGGAGGGCGTATTCTCGCCCACGCCCGCGGTGAATACGATGCAGTCGAGCCCGCCGAGCGCCGCCATGTAGGCGCCGATGTATTTCTTGCAGGCATAGGAGAACATTTCGAGGGCGAGACGGGCGCGTTCGTTTCCCGCTTCCGCCGCCGCGGTGAGATCGCGGAAGTCGGAAGAGACGCCCGAGACGCCGAGCATGCCGCACTTCTTGTTGAGGTAGTTCATTCCCTCTTCCATCGTCATGCCCTTCTTCCGGCAGAGGAACTCGACCGCCGCGCAGTCGATATCCCCGCTGCGGGTGCCCATCGGCACGCCCGCGAGCGGCGTGAATCCCATCGACGTGTCGATGCACTTTCCGCCGTCCACTGCGGAGATCGAGGAGCCGTTTCCGAGATGGCAGGTGATGATTTTGAGATCTTTGGGGTCCTTCCCGAGATAGTCCGCCGCCGCGCGGGAGACGAATTTATGCGACGTCCCGTGGAAACCGTATTTTCTGACCTTGTATTTTTTGTAATCGTCGTAGTCGATGCCATAGAGATAGGCGTAGGCGGGCATGGTGGCGTGGAAGGACGTATCGAACACGAGCGCCATCTTCTTGCTCGGCATGACCGCGCGGCAGGCGTTGATGCCGAGGATTGCGGCGGGATTGTGCAAGGGGGCGAGCTCGGAGAGCGGTTCGAGCCGCTTCATCGTCTCGTCCGTGACGAGCACAGTCTCCGTGAAGGTCTCGCCCGAGGCGACGACGCGGTGACCGACGGCGTCGATCTCGTCCATGCTTGCGATGACGCCCGCGCGCGGATCGGTGAGTTCGCTCAAAACGAGGGAGATCGCCACCGTGTGGTCGGGCAGATCTTTCTCGATCGTAAAGGTCTCGCCGTGCGCCTTGTGGTTGAGCTTTCCGCCCTCGATCCCGATGCGCTCGCATCCGCCCTTCGCAAGCACTTCCTCGCGCTCCATGTCGATGAGTTGATATTTGAGCGAGGAACTCCCCGCGTTGATGACAAGAATCTTCATCTCCGTTCCCCCTTATCTCGTCTGCAATGCGGTGATCGCAACCGCGCAGACGATGTCGCTCGCCTTGCAGCCGCGGGAGAGATCGTTGAGAGGCTTTGCGAATCCCTGACAGATGGGACCGATCGCCTGGAACCCGCCGAGCCGTTCCGCGATTTTATAGCCGATGTTGCCCGCTTGAAGGTCGGGGAAGATGAACACGTTCGCATGACCCGCGACGGGGCTGCCGGGCGCCTTCATATCGCCGACGGAGGGGACGATCGCCGCGTCGAATTGAAGTTCGCCGTCGATCATGAGTTCGGGCGCCTTCTGCTTGGCGAGATTGGTCGCCTCCTGCACGAGGGTGACGTTGTCGTGCTTTGCGCTGCCCTTCGTCGAGAAGGAGAGCATGGCGACGCGGGGTTCGAGCCCTGCGATCTCTTTGGCGCTCTTCGCCGTTGCGATTGCGCAGTCCGCAAGCCCTTCCGCCGAATACGTCGGGTTGAGTCCGCAGTCGGCAAAGATGATCTTCCCGTCGGGCACATATTGGTTCCCGCCCGAGGGCGCAACCATGAGATTGAAGCTCGAAACGGCGGAGACGCCGGGCGCGGTCTTGATGATTTGAAGTCCGGGGCGGAGAGTGTTGGCGGTGGAATGGCATGCGCCCGAGACGAGTCCGTCCACGTCGCCCGCTTTGAGCATGAGCGCGCCGAAGAACGTGGCGTCCTTCGCCTGTTCCTTCGCCTGTTCCTCCGTCATGCCCTTCGCCTTTCTCAGTTCATAGAGCATGTTGGCGTAAAAGTCGAGTTTGGGGGACGTTGCGGGGTTGATGATCTCGATATAGCTGAGATCCACGCCCTCGTTGTTCTTTTTGATCTCCTCTTCGTTCCCGAGCAGGACGATCCGCGCGATCTTCTCCTGCGTGCAGATGGACGCCGCCTCGACGACACGCTTGTCCTCTCCCTCGCAGAGGACGATCTTCCTGTTGAGCGCCGCGGCTTTCTTCTTGATCTCTTCCACAATCGTTCCGCTCTCGGAAATCTTTCTGCCGAGTTCCTTCACCTTGTCCATGAATGCCATAATAAATTTCTCCGTGCTTTTACTTTATTTTTCCCAGCCGATATGGTATAATTCGCTCGAGTGGGAAATATTTTCCCCGATATTATACACTATCCGATCGGAATTGTAAAGGTCAGGCAGGAAAAAAGTATGAAAATTTGTGCGGTCATCTGCGAGTACAACCCCTTCCACAACGGGCACCGCCACCAGCTCCGGGAGATCCGGAAACTGAGCGGCTGCGACAAGATTCTCTGTCTCATGAGCGGAAATTTCACCCAGCGCGGGGACATGGCGGTGTTCGATAAATTCACCCGCGCGCGGCATGCCGTGGAAAACGGGGCGGATATCGTCATCGAATTGCCCGTTGCCTTCGCCGTCTCCCCCGCCGAGCTCTTCGCGGGCGGCGCGATCCACCTCCTTTCGTCCATTCCCGACGTGACGACGCTCGCCTTCGGCTGTGAGAGCGGTTCGAAGGAAGAGTTTCTCCGCGCGGCGCGCGCGACCCTCTCCGAGGACAAGGAATTCAAGGCGCTTCTGAAAGAGAACATGAAGGACGGCACGTCCTATGTGAAGGCGCGGACGGCTGCCGTGCTCGCCCTCAATCATGACGTGGACGAGGCGATGCTCTCCTCCCCCAACAACATTCTCGGCGTGGAGTACTGCCGCGCCCTGCTCGCGGAAAACGCCGCGATCGAGCCCCTTCCCCTGCCCCGCGTCGGAGCGGGCAATTCGGACGCCGTGCCGGTCAAAAACTTCTCCTCGGCGACCGCGCTCCGCGCCTGTCTGCGGGACGGCTCCAAAAAAGCGAAGAAACTGCTCGGGAGCAATCTGCCCGCCTCCGTCCAAAAGGACGCCGCGGGATATACCGAAAAGCCCTATCGGCAGGCGGCGATCTGCGCGCTTCTGTCCGCGCCGCCCGAGGAAGTGACGAAGTCCCCCGACTGCTCGGAGGGGCTTGAAAACCGTCTCCGCGCGATGGCGAAGAGTTCGCCCGACTACGACGAACTGCTCGGGAAGGTGGTCTCCAAACGGTACACGCTCTCCCGCCTCAAACGCATTCTGCTCCAAAATTTCCTCGGCGTGACGAGAAAGGACGTCCGCTCGTTCCTCGGCGCTCCCCTCTATTACAACGTGCTCTGCGTCAGAAGAAAGGATCAGTCCGAACTGCTCGGCGCGCTCTCCCGCGGCAGTTTTCCCGTTCTCGCCCGCAAGAGCGACACGGGCGCGCTCAGACGGGAAGCGCTCGAATGTTTCGGGCTCGACGTTCACGCCTGCGAACTCTACGGCGCCGTCACGGGGAATTTCCTCAATCCGAACGAGACGCTCTTTCTGTAAAGCGCGTCCAAAACATGAACAAAGGGAGGCGTTTGCCTCCCTTTTCCGTTTTCAGATCTTGTTCCGCCGCATGGGCGGACATTTTTTACAGTATTTACTCTTCCGCTTCAAGCTTGGGCAGTTCGAGCGTGGAGTAGTTGTTCATGAACATCGCCATGCTCCTCGATGCGCCCGTGTGTCCCATGCAGGTGATTGTGAAGCCCGACTTGTTCTGGTCGTTGAGCCAAGCGGGACGGACGACGCCGTAGTAGGTGACTTCCTCCGCCGCATTGAGTTCGGGGAACGCCGAACGGTTGGAGAAGGAGAATTTGATGTAGCCCTTGCCGTACATGAGCCATGTTCCGATCTCCGCGCCGTTATAGGTGATCTTGCCGTCCTGCGTGAGCACGACGTCCACCGATTCCACCGCGCCGGTGTTCGAATGGGTGCCGTTGCAGAGCGCAATCATCTTGAATTTGCCGCCCTCGGTGTATTTGAGAAGTTCGTCCTTCGTGACGGTTCTGTCGATCTCCTTGCCGTAGCGGTTCGGGTTGATGCAGATGTCGCCGAAGCTGTTCAGATAATACTGATGGATCTGAGACATGAACGCGAAAGACGCCTTGCCGGTGACCGGGTCTGTCAGGTGATAGGAATCCGTTCTCGTGATATACGCCGCCACGTTGACCCCGTCGCTCGTGGTGAAGAGATCGTTATGTCCGGGCAGAATGATGTCGGGTTCGAAATAGCCGTCCTCCGTGGTCTTGTTCTTCCAGGTGAAGGAGCCCATGTATTTATTGCCCGAGTTGTTCGCCTGTCCGCGGTTGTTGTTGTAGACGGACGCGCCGCCGACGGAAGTATATCTTCCCCAGACGCTCTCGCTTCTGCCGCCCCACATCTGATACGCCTCGTTGAGACCGTTGTAGGAGTGCATGGAATAGTAGAACGTCTTTCCCTCTGCCTGCACGCCGTTCTCGTCCGAGACGGTGACGTTGTCGTGGCGGGCGATGACGGGCGCCTCCATGTTGGACTGCGAGATCATCTTGCCGTAATAATCGGTGGAAACGTCCGTTCCATCCTTGAATTTGGCATAGTTGGCGACCGCCTTGTCCCTGTTTGCGCGGACGGTCTCCCAATCGAGGAACACGCCGTCTTTGTACATGCCGTCCTTCCGAAGTCCGGTTGCGGGATCGAGTTCGAGCATCCAGTTCCCCGTTCCGAAGGAGCCGTACGCCATGAACATGCCGCCGTCGGTATCATAGATGATCTGCGGGTCGATGGAGTTGATGTCGATCGAACCCGTCGTATTGTTGGGAATACAGGACTGCATCAACACGCCCACATATTCGAAGGAGCCGACTGCGAGCGAATCCGAATGGAAGAGCACGATGCACGCCATCGAATAATCCGTCCCATTGAGATTCTGGTATCCGTTGGAGACGCAGCAGGTGTAGAGCCAATATCCGCCGTCCGACGCCTTCACGATATCGGGCGCCCACCACTGGATATAGCCGTCGTTCTTTCCGCCGATCCATCCGGCGATATCGGGCATCTCGGTCTTTGAAGTCGTCGCTTTCCCCATGTATTTCCAACGGACCAGATCGGTCGATCTTCTGATCTCGTTGCCCTCGCCCCAGCCCGTCGAGAAAATGTAATACGCGGGCTTGCCGTTCTCCTCCACTTCGATGAGGGAGGGATCGTGCGTGCCGCCGAGCAGAGTTCCGCCCTGCGAATGATCGTCCGACGTGCCGTTGAATTGGTTGCCGGGGTCGGTGACATAGGCGGGCACGACTTCCACGCGGAAGGTCTTTCCGTCTTTGAGCGTGAGATTGACGGTTCCCTCGCTCTTTGCGGTGAGGACGCCGTTTTCATAGGTTGCGACCGTCCCCTCCGCAACCGCCTCGCCGTCGGCGCCGTACTCGGTGCGGGACGTCACGCCGTCGATTGCAAGCGTCTTGTCCTCTTCGGCGATCTCAATCCCGTCGTCCGGCAGATTGTCGAAGCAGATCCGCGCAGCGGTCCGATCGTCGGCTTTGCTTCCGCCGCAGCCCGCAAACAGCGAGAACGCGAGCAGCGATCCCAACGAAATCGCGAGAATGCCTTGCAGTTTCTTCATAGTATTTCCCCCTGATTCGGTTTTGTACTATTCTACCATAAAATTCCGCCGTTTGCAAGGGAATCGCCCAAATTTTCCCCGTTTTTTCATGTTCGGGTTTCTCCGTCTTTTAATCGGGTTTTCACGCAGTTTACACCAAACCGCGGTATGATTCATGCGTAAACGAAATTTGCCTGCTCACACAATTTTTTCATATTCTCTCACAAGCAGACGCCCCTCCGTTTTCGGAAGGGCGTCTGCTTGCGGTTATCCGAGAAATTGCCTTGCGATCGCCTCGGCGACGCGGATGCCGTCCGCCGCCGCGGACGTGATTCCGCCCGCATAGCCGCATCCCTCGCCGCAGGGATATACCCCGCGGATCCCCGCCGCCTGCAAGCTCTCGTCCCGCACGATCCGCACGGGCGAACTCGTCCGCGACTCCACGCCCGTCAGCACGCCCTCATAGGCGGCAAAGCCTTTGAGACGGCGGTCCATGTCCGGGATCGCCGCCTTCATCGCGCCGATGATCGGCGGAGGCAGGATCGCCCGCATGGGCACGAACGCCGTGCCGCGGGCATACGTCGGACGGACCTGTCCGAAATAGTAGCTCTCGCGGTCCGAGAGAAAATCTCCGATGAGCTGGACGGGCGCGCGGTATCCCCCGCCCGCCGCCTCGAACGCCGCGCGTTCGAGGCGGCGTTGATAGGCGACCCCCGCGAGCGGATGATCGCCCCCGAAATCCTCCCTCTTCACCTGCACGACGAGCGCGGAATTGGCGTTCCCGCCGTCCCGCGCAAAGTTGCTCATGCCGTTGACGACGACTCCCCCCTCCTCGGAGGCGGAGGGAATGACGTACCCGCCCGGGCACATGCAGAAGGTGAACGCCGCGCGCTCGCCCGCATGCGAGACGAGCTTATAGTCCGCGGGCGGAAGCGCCGCAAATCCCTCGCCGTATTGCGCCCGCCCGATCTCGGATTGCAGGTGTTCGACGCGCACGCCCACCGCAAATTCCTTCTGTTCGATGAGAAATCCGCGCGAGAGGAGCATTTCGAAGGTGTCCCGCGCGCTGTGTCCCACCGAGAGGACGAGAAAATCCGCGTCCTCCCGCGCTCCGTTCACGCCCACGGCGCAGAGCCGTCCGTCGCGGATCACCACGTCGTCGAGCACGGAGGAAAACCGGACCTGCGCGCCGTTTGCGAGCAGAAATCTCCGCATGCCCGCGACGATCGTCCTCAGATTGTCGCTCCCGATGTGCGGCTTGCCGAGATAACCCGTCTCCTCGGGCGCACCGAATTCGAGAAAGGTGTCGATCACGTCCCTGTTGAGCGGAGAATTGGTCTGCGTGTTGAGTTTTCCGTCCGAAAACGTCCCCGCGCCGCCCTCGCCGAACTGCACGTTGCTCCGCGGATCGAGCGCACCCGTGCGAAAGAACGCCTCGACGTCCGCCGCCCGCTCTTCGACCGCCCTGCCCCGTTCGAGCAGAATCGGACGGATCCCGTGGCGGATGAGGCGGATTGCGCAGAACAGCCCCGCCGGTCCCATGCCCGCGATCACGACCTTAGGCGGCTCGCCCTTGACGGTCTCGTACACGGGGGGCGGACGGAAGGGAGGACGGCGGTCGCATTCCACGGTATAGACAAAGCGGATGTCCGATTTGTTCCGCGCGTCGAGCGACTTTTTGAGAATGCGGAAGAAGCGGCAGGACGCGCGGAGCTTCTTTTCGCACATGCCGACGAGCGCGCGTTCGGATTCGCCCGGACGGAGGGTGAGCGTGAGAATCATACCATGCCCTCCGCCGCCGCATAAGCCGAGGCGAACGCCCATTGCAGGTTGTATCCGCCGCACTCGCCGTCCACGTTCAGAATCTCGCCCGCAAAGTACAGTCCCTCCCGCTTGACGCTCATGAGAGTCTCCCCCGTCTCCCGAAGCGGAATGCCGCCCCGCGTGACCTGCGCATAGTCGAAGCCCAGCGTCCCCGTGACGGTGAGCGGAAATTCCTTGATGAGACGGACAATCCGCTCCAAATCCCCGCCCGCGCGGCGGTAGAGCACTCTCCCGAGCCCGTTGTTGACAAGACAGAGCAGACGATCCTCCCCTTCTCCCCTTCCGAGCGCGGCGAGAATGCGCTCGCGGGGAATGCCGGGCAGAAAGTCGATTTTGAGCCCGTCTCCCTTCTCCGCATAGGACGATGCGCGAAAGACCGCGTCGCCCGATACGCCGCTCTCGGTGAAGAGCACGTCTCCCCGTCCTTCAAAGATTGTCGTCCCCGCCCGCACGACGCCGAGCGCCGCGTCCGCGCGGATACCTTTCAGCCCGCGCACTTCCGAGGGATCGCAGCGCAGCTGCACGAGCACGGGAACACAGGGCGTGAGCGTGTGACCGAATCCCGCCGCGAGTGCGTATGCGGAGCCGTCCGTGCCGAAATTCTTCGCCGCCTTTCCGCCCGCCGCGAGAATCACCCTGTCCGCCCGCGCCTCTCCCCCTTCCCAGCCGAGAAGGAAACTTTTGTCGAACCGAAGCGATTTGATCTGCGCGCAAAGCACCGTCTCCACGCCGAGGCGGTCAAGTTCGCGGCGCAACAGATCCGTGACGGCGGACGCCTGCCTGCCCGCGGGATAGACCCTGCCGCGGGAATCGGGCAAGAAGATCCCCCCGAGTTCCTCGAAAAAGGAGATCGTCTCCCGCGCGCCGAACCGCGCGAGAATGCGCCCGACCTTCTCACGGTCGTCCGAAAAGTAGCGCTCCTTTCCCATGTTCAGGTTGGTGATGTTTCCCTGACCGTTTCCCGTTGCGGAGAGTTTTCTTCCGAGCCGTTCGCCCCGTTCATAGAGGACGACTTTCTCCCCCCGCCGCGCAAGAAGAACGGCGGAAACCATGCCGGCGGCTCCCCCGCCGATGACCGCGATCGTTTTCATGCCATTATCTTACCGCGAAATCAAAATTTTGTCAACGGATTGAAAGTTTGGATCTTGACAGCACGCGTTTTTTGTGCTACAATGGAACAAAAGGAGGAAAAAATATGAACGCATTACTCAACGTCTTTACCGATTACATCAAAGATCACATCTGGCTCACCGTCATCGTGGCAGTGGCGCTCGTCATGATCATTGTTCTTGTCATCCTGCTCATTCAGGAGATCCGCAACAAAAAGAAAAAGAATCGCGAAGCGGAGGAGAAGGCGGAGAAAGCCGCGGAAAAGGCGCCCGCGCCGCAGCCCATCGCGGTTGTTCCCGTTGTCGCCGAACCCCTGCCTCAGCCCATCGTCACCACCGTGGACAATCCCGAACAAACCGAAGAAATCAAGGAGGAGGAACCCGTGAAAAAACCCGACAAAAACGACAAAAAGCCCGTTGCGGCTCCCGCAAAGAAGCCGGCGGCAAAGAAAGATCCCGTGGCGGCTACGGGCAAGTGGGTCATCTATGAAGAGGACCGCGGAGGCTACGGCTTCCGTCTCCTCGCCTCAAACGGCGAGAAGATGCTCGGGAGCAGTTCGCCCTATTCCTCGCTTTCGAGCGCGAAATCGGGAATCAAGACCTATCAGGACAACATCGCCGCGGGTCGGCTCGAAATCGTTGCGACCAAATCGGGATCGTATTTCGTGCAGATTCTGAACGGCAGCAAGCGCCTGCTCGCGACGAGCGCGGACTATAAGACCCGCGCGAGCTGCGAAAACGCGATGGAATCCATCAAGCGCTGGGCGTCGTCCGACAACATCGTCGTAGAAGGGAGCGAAGGCGACGACAAGAAATAAGCCGAAAAAATCCGAAAAGTGCGGACGCGCGTCCGCACTTTTTTCATGCTCCTATGCGAGGAAATCTTTGATCTCGCGGGATTTTTCGATCTCGGCAAAGATTTCTTTGAGCGGATCGGTGTCCGCCTCTTCGATTCTGCCGCCGTCGGCAAGTTCCGCAAGCGCGGGATCGAGCGGGATCCGCGCCGTCGCGGGAACGCCGTACTTCTTCCCGAGCGAGGACGCTTTGCTCTTGCCGAACAGTTCGATCTCCCTGCCGCAACCGGGACATCTGAGATAACTCATGTTCTCCGCAAGCCCGAGAACGGGCACATTCATGAGCTTCGCCATGTTGACCGCCTTTCCCACGATCATCTCCACAAGATCCTGCGGCGTCGTTACGATGACGATCCCCGAGAGAGGAATGCTCTGAAAGACGGAGAGAGGCACGTCTCCCGTTCCGGGCGGCATGTCGATGAACATGATGTCCACGTCGTCCCAGACGACGTCCGTCCAGAACTGCACGCACGCGCCCGCGATCAAGGATCCCCGCCAGACGACGGGATCGTCCTCATTTTCGAGCAAACTGTTCATCGAGATCATCTTGATTCCGCTCTTCGCGCAAACGGGAAAGATGGCGTCGTCGCTGCCCGTGGCGCGGTCGTGCACGCCGAACATGCGGGGAATGGAGGGACCCGTGATGTCCGCGTCGAGCACGGCGGTGCTCCATCCCATCGCGCGCGCACGGATCGCAAGGAGCGCAGTGACGAGCGATTTGCCCACTCCCCCCTTTCCGCTCGCCACGGCGACGGCGCGGCGGACGCGCGATCCCTTCCGCAACGGCTTGATAAACGATTTTTCACTGCGGGAGCCGCAGTTCGAACTGCATGTGGAGCAGTCGTGCGTACAAGTTGACATATCGGTTTCTCCTTTATTATTTTCTGCAATTCAGTGCGTAATATTTTCCGCGCTGTGCCATGAGTTCCTCATGCGAGCCCTGTTCCGCGATTCCCTTGTCCGCGATGAACAGGATTCTGTCCGCCTTGCGGATCGTCGAAAGGCGGTGTGCGACGATGAACGACGTCTTGCCCGCGAGAATGCGGTCGAGCGCGCCCTGAATGAGCAGTTCGGTCTCCGAATCAATCGAGCTCGTCGCCTCGTCCAGAATGACGATTGCGGGATCTTTGAGCACGATCCGCGCAAACGAGATCAGCTGTTTTTCCCCCGCCGAGAGCTCCGCGCCGCGCTCCCCGAGACAGGCATAGAAGCCGCTCTCGAACCGCGCCGCCACGCGGTCCGCGAAGATCTTCTTCGCCGCCTCGATGCACTCCTCGTCCGTCGCGTCGGGCGAGCCGTAGCGGATATTGTCGATGATGCTCCCCTTGAACAGAAAGGGCTCCTGCATGACGACCCCGATCTCCCGCCGCAGCGAACGGAGCGTGACGTCCCGCACGTCCCTGCCGTCCACGAGCACGCTCCCCTCGTTGACGTCGTAGAACCGCGTGAGGAGGTTGATGACCGTGGTCTTGCCCGCGCCCGTGGGTCCGACAAGGGCGATCTTTTCCCCCGCCCGCACGTTGAGCGTGAAGTGTTCGAGCACGTTCACCCCCTCTTCGTAGCCGAAGGTGACGTCCCGGTATTCCACGGTTCCGCCGATGTTCCCAAGCTCCTCCGCGCCCTCCTTGTCCCTGATGGAGACGGGCGTGTCGATGGTCTCGTAGACCCGTTCGAGATTCGCCGAGACCTGCGAGAGCTGTTGGAGCACCGCGCCGAGTTGCAGAAGCGGCTCCGCGCAGAGATTGACATAGAGCAGGAAGGCGATCACCGTGCCCGCCATCGGCGCGCCGCCGAACGAGAGCGAGAGCGCGACCGCGTACATCGCGAGGATCCCCGCATTCCAGAAAAACTCCGAGACGGGCGCGTTGAGTTCGTTGCGACGGACGATCTTCATCCATGTCGCGGCGCTGTCCTCCTGCAAATCGCGGTACACCTTGCGGTTGTAGGCGGAACGGTTGTAGTTCTTGATGACCTTCTCGCCCATGATGGATTCGACGATAAAGGCGTTGCGGTTGGAATTCTTGGCGCGGTGCTTGCGGAAGAGAGCGCGCACTTTCCGTTTGATGAAAAAGATACAGAGCAGAAGCGGAATGATCGCCGCATACACGACGGCGGTGAGCACGGGACTGAGCGCGAGCATGAACGCCGTGGCGACGAGCAATTTGAGGATGTCGACGATAAAGTTGAGCAGGTAATCGGTAAAGAAGTCGGCGAGCTCGTTGATATAGTCGGTGACGCGGATTCCGATCTTGCCCGCGGGACGGTTGTCATAGTATTCGAAGGGCAGTTCCTGCAAATGCAGAAAGATCTCCCGCCTCAGATCGCGGATGATCCCGTGCCCGAGCGTCCCCATGATGATCCTGTGGAAGTACGGAAGAACCGCCGTCAGCACTCCCATCACGCCGAGCCCGACGATCAGCAGGACGAGCTCCCGCGTGCGGGCGTCGCCGTCGGGCAGCGGCAGAACCTTCTCCACGATCGTGCGGATCAGCACGGGCGGAACGAGCGCGACGACAGACGACGCCGTCAGAAGCGCGAGCGCCAGCAAAAACATTTTTCGGTTGGGACGAAGCCTCGACAGGATCCGGCGGAGATATTTTATGTCCACCTTGTCCGTCTTGACTTCCTCGTCCATGTAGTAGGTATTCCGCTTCATCACAGCTCCCCCTTCCCGTATGAGGAATCGTCAAGCTGACCGTCGCTCGTCTGCAAGCGGTAGACGGCGGCAAACGCGCCGTTCTTTGCGATGAGCTCCTCCGCCGTGCCGCGCTCGGCAATCTCGCCGTCCCTGAGATAGAGAATTTCGTCGCAGTCGAGTACGGAGGAGACGCGGTGCGCCGAAATGAGCATGGTGCCGTCCGGGAAATTCTCTTTGAGGGCGGAGAGGACTCTCTTCTCCGTCGCCATGTCGAGCGCGGACGAGGCGTCGTCGAGAACGAGCACGGGCGCGCCCTTCACGAGCGCGCGGGCGATGGACAGCCGCTGTTTCTGTCCGCCGGAGAGCCCGATCCCCCGTTCGCCCACGACCGTCGCATAGCCGTCTTGCAGTTTTTCCACAAACCGCGCCGCCTGCGCGATCTCCGCCGCGCCGAGCACGGTCTCCTCGGGACAATCCGGGCGGGCAAAGGCGATGTTTGCGTCCACCGTGTTCGAAAAGAGAAACACGTCCTGAAAGACATAGGCATATTCCGCGCGGACCTGTTCGAGCGGATAGTCGCGCACGTCCTTCCCGTCGAGGAGGACGCTCCCCGCCGTGACGTCGAAGATGCGCGAAAGGGTTTTGAGGAGGGCGGACTTTCCGCTCCCCGTTCCGCCCATGATCCCCACCCGCTTGCCGTAGGGAATGTCAAGGTCGATGTGTTTGAGAACCGCCTTTTCGCCGAGCGTGAGACTCACGTCTTTGAGTTCGATGTGCGGCCTTTCGGAACAAACGAGCGCGGAAGGAGCATCGGGGATCGCCCCTTCCTCCGTGAGGAAACGCCTGAGCCTGCCGCCCGAGACGAGCTGGTTCTGCATCATGAAGAACGAGCGGCTCAGCTGTGTGATGTGCGCGATGATCTTGGTGACGTACGTCGTCGCCGCGGTGAGGACGCCGAGCGCGATACTGCCGCTCAATACGAGGCAGACGGCAATGACGACCGTCCCCACATATCCCGCCTGCTGGAAGCCCATAAAGATGCTGTCGTATTTTGCGGAGAGACGGGTCTGCGCCACGCTCAGATCGAAGATATGTCCGTTGTCGCGGTCGAAGCGGGAGATCTCGACGTCCTCGCCCGCAAACGAGCGGACGATGCGCACCGCGTCGATGTTCTCCTGCACGGTGAGATTGATTTGGGAATACCCCTCGCGGATCGCGCGGAAGAGCTTGCGGGAACGGCTCAGATAGCGGACGAGCGCAAAGACGAAGAGCGGCGTGATCGCGAGCGGAAGAAAGAGAAGGCGAAAGTCGAACGCCGTGAGCATGACGACGGAAAGCGCGATCATGCACACCGAGTCGAAAATGTTCATCGTGATCCGCGAGAAGAGCTCCTTGAAGATGATCGTATCGCGGTTCATCGTCGTGAGAAGTTCGCCCATGTTGTACCGCGAGAGCGTCTCGCCGTCGAGTTCCAATAACTTGGCGTACGTCTTTTCGCGCAGATCGCACTCCATGCGGAGCCCGCACCACTGGAACGTGACGTTTTTGAGATACAAAAAGAGAATACGGCACAAAAATACGCCTGCGAAGATGAGCGAGATCTTTCCGAACAGCTCCCACGACCCGGGCGCGCCGAGATCCCCGCGGAAGAGGAACGCAAACAGAAACCGTTGCGGCGGATCGTCGGGGTTGTAGGCGATGATATAGTCGATGATCCCCGCGTCGAGCAACGGGAGCGCGAGATCGCACAGAATGGCAAGGAGGGAAAAACACTTGGAGAGCAGGGAAAGAGGGAGATATTTTTTCCAATATCGCATTCCGAATCGAATCGTTTCCATATTGCGAACCCCCCTTAAAGCTGCCGAGCATATTCTATCACTTTTGCGGGGGATTGACAAGCGAATCGCAGTGACTTCTTTCGCCTGTTTTCGACCGGAAAAACGCTTGCATTTTCCGCGGGATTGAGGTATACTGTATTTGCTGTGATAGGCGGGGAGTCAGCGGTGCCCTGTATCTGCAATCCGCTATAGCAGAGCCGAACGCTTTTCTCGGTGCGCTTCATGGGAGGCTGCACGCAGTAAGGAATGTTGATCGCAAGGTCTTATGCAACGCGCGTCCGCGAACCGTGTCAGGGTAGGGATACAGCAGCACTAAACGGAGCCGCGCGTGTGCCATAAGGTAGCTTTGTCGGAGTCACCTGTCGCGTTCCCGCTTCGGTGGACGGTATCAAAAAAAGCCCTCACAGTTTTTTTGTGATTTCCGCCCGCGGCTCCGCCGCGGGCGTGTGTTTTTATGTTTCGGATTTTCCTTCCGCCCGCGGCTCCGCCGCGGGTGTGATTTTTACATTTCGGATTTTCCTTCCGCCCGCGGCTCCGCCGCGGGCGTCTGAATTGCAGGCGCGGCGCGGGATTCTCCCGCGCCGCGCCATTCCAAAATACGTCATGTTGAGCTTGTCGAAACATCGCCTTGATTTTAAGATTGCGGCGCTTTGGGCGGCAGGAACCGCCGCAAAGCCCGTCGCGTCTGCCGGCGCTCCTGTCGCGAGGCGCTCACAGCGCACCGCGCTGTTGAGCAGAATGCCTCGCTCCACCTCGACAGGCTCGGAATGACGTAATCAGAATGTCCCGTTGTTTTCCTGTCATTCCGAGCCCCAAAGGGGCGAGAGAATCCCCTCGGTTGATATTGGACGGCCCGCGGGGTGTTCCTTCAACGGTCTGTGACAGTAATTGCACACATCCGACAAATCGCTCACCCGTTCCCCGCAATGGGGACATGTTATCAACGCCATAATATTCTCCTTTTGTACAACATTCTTGTACTTTTGACCATATTATACAGGAAAGTTGTACATTTGTCAAGGAATGAAAATACATTTGTCGGAAAATATTCGATATTATCGCATTCAAATGGGGATGACGCAGCAAGAACTTGCGGAAAAGCTGAACGGGAAACGGAGTTTGATCTGCAATTATGAGCGCGGATACAGCACGCCCGATATCTACACGATTTGCCGTCTTGCGGAAATTTTCGATATCTCGCTGAATGAACTGGTCGAATATCAGAATCCGGATACGAAGTAGGAGAACTTGAATTTTATGCCCGATAAAAGCATCCGCCCCGCGGCGCTGAAAGCGCCGCGGGGCGGATCTGTTCACGAGATTATTTCATGAAGGCGAGGAATGCCTTGTAGTTGCTGTACACGTCCGCCTTCGAGACGAGCTCCCACGGCGCGTGCATGGAGATGACGGGCACGCCCAAGTCCACGGTGTCGATATTGAGCTGTGCGACGAATTTCGCAACCGTTCCGCCGCCGCCGATGTCCACTTTGCCGAGCTCCGCCGTCTGCCAGACGACGTCATTCTCCGCAAACATTCTGCGCACTTCGCCGATAAACTCCGCGTTGGCGTCGTTACTGCCGCTCTTGCCCCGCGCGCCCGTGAATTTGCACATGGCGGTCCCGCAGGAGAGCAGCGCGGCGTTCATCTTTTCATAGACGTTTGCGAAGTTGGGATCGTACGCCGCCGTCACATCGGACGAGAGGCACTTGCTCGCCGCCCGCACCTTGCGGAAGTTCGCGCCGAGCGCAAGGGAGATCTCCTCCATGAGATCCTCATAGATCTTGCACTGGATTCCCGTCGTGCCCTCGCTGCCGATCTCCTCCTTGTCGACGAGCATGGCGAGCACGGTATGTTCCGTGTTGTTCCCGACGACCGCAGTGAGCGCGGGATAGGCGCAAACTCTGTCGTCGTGCCCGTAAGCGCCGATGAGCGCACGATCGAACCCGATGTCGCGCGCGCCGTAAGCGGGGACGGCGGAGAGTTCCGCGGAGAGGAGATCCTCCTCCGAGACGCCGTATGTTTCATGCAGAACGGAGAGAACGCCGAGCTTGATCTTGTCGGAGACTTCCTTGTCGTCGTAGGGAAGTCCGCCGACGACGACGTTGAGCTGTTCGCCCTCAATGAGTTTGGAGGCGGCGCCGCTCATCTGCTCGCCGCCGAGATGAGGGAGAAGGTCGTTGATATAGAACACGGGATCTTTGGGATCCTCGCCCACGCGGACGGAGACCTTTTCGCCGTTTTTGAGCATGATCACGCCGTGCAGTGCGAGCGGGATCGCCGTCCATTGGTACTTCTTGATTCCCCCGTAGTAATGGGTCTTGAAGAACGCCATCCCGCTGTCCTCATAGAGGGGATTCTGCTTGATGTCGATGCGGGGCGCGTCGATATGGGAGGCGATGATGCGCATGCCGTCCTCTTCTATATTCTTTGTACCAACGCGGAATACGACGACCGACTTGCCGCGGTTGACGAAATACTTCTTGTCGCCCGCTTTGAGCGGATCGCCGAAGCGGTATTCGGTGAAGCCGTTTTTCTTTGCCTCGTTCACGGCGAAATCGCACACCTCGCGCTCCGTCTTGGCGGCGTCGAGGAAGGCTTTGTACCCCTCCGCGTAACGGAAAATTTCGTTGCGCTCCGCCTCGTCGGCGATCTCATAGTAGTTGCGTTTTTTATAGGCGAGCTGTTCCAAAAGCTCCTGCCCCTTGCTCTTTTTTTCAGACATACCGTCCTCCGTTTTTTCTTTTATATACCACCATTATATCACCCTTCAAACCAAAAATCAATGAAAAACGGACGGTAAATGGGCGCCGCCCGAGGCGAATGCCTCGGGCGGCGCCCAACCGGAATTCCGGTTCGTTTTACACAAGTTCGATGATTGCGGTTTCGGCTGCGTCGCCGCGGCGCTGACCGAGGAGATAGATCCTCGTGTAACCGCCGCCCTGACCGAGCTCCTCTTTCCGCTGCGCGTACTTGGGTGCAATCTCGTTGAACAGCTTCTCAATGAGGGGATGACGGATCTGCGCGGTGCGCTTTTTATAATCCTTCTTGCTCTCGTTGAACTCCTTGATCTCCTGCAAATCATACGTCTTTGCGATGATGGCACGGCGAGCGGCGAGTTTTCTGGGACCGTCTTTCACGGACGTCGTTTTGACGTCCTTTCCCTTCTTGTCCTTGATGACGACGTCGTATTCGATCACATCGTCATAGGTATTGACCGCTTTCGTAATGAGCTTTTCGACGTAGGGTTGAAGTTCCTTCGCCCGTGCCGCCGTCGTCTCGATCTTTCCGTACCAAAGGAGCTGAGATGCCTGCCCTCTCAACAGTGCCATTCTTTGCTTGGTTGTCTTGCCCAATTTACCCGGCATAATTTAATCCTCCTTTTTTTCCAGCGAAAGACCGTACGCTTCGAGTTTCTGAATGACTTCGTCGAGAGATTTCTTGCCCAAGTTGCGCACTTTGAGCATCTCGTCCTCCGTCTTGGAGATCAGGTCTTCCACGGTGTGAATGTTCGCTCTCTTCAAGCAGTTGTAGGAACGGACGGAGAAGTCCATGTCCTCGATCTTCATGGAGAGGATCTGCTGCTGCTTATCGTCGTCCGTCTTGACAAGGATATCCATATCTTTGATGGTATCCGAAAGATTGACGAACAGGTTGATGTGATCCTGCATGATCTTGGCGGCGAGCGAGACGATCTCCTTTCCCGAGAACGTTCCGTCCGTCCAGACCTCGATCGTAAGTCTGTCGTAATCAATCGCCTGCCCCACGCGCGCCGGCTCCACCTGGTAATTCACCTTCTGGACGGGCGTATAGATGCTGTCGATGGGGATATAGTCGATGATCGGCTGTTTGTTGTCTTTCGCGGGCTTGTAACCCCTGCCCCTTCCGATCGTGATTTCCATGTCGATCTTTCCGCCCGCGTCCACCGTGCAGATGTACTGGTCGGAATTGACAATCTCGACTTCCGCGTCCTGCGCGATGTCCGCCGCCGTGATGACTGCGGGACCCTCTTTGCAGAGGCGGAGCGTCTTGGTGTAATCTTTATCGGTAATCTTTGTCTTGATCGCAAGAAGTTTCAAATTCAGGATGATCTCGGTGACGTCCTCCTTCACCCCGGGAATGGCGGAAAACTCGTGCTTGACGGTTCCGTCCATGAATCTGATTCCCTGCGCGGCGGCGCCGGGCAATGCAGACAGCAAAATTCTTCTCAGACAGTTGCCTATCGTAAGACCGAAACCCTTTTCGAGCGGCTCAACGACGATTCTCGCGTACGATCTCTCTTCGTTTTCCGTTACCTCGATCTTGGGCATATCCATTTCGATCATAAAGTTACCCTCCTTGAAATATTCTAATTACTTGGAGTACAATTCGACAATCATATGCTCCGCAATCTGGCTGTCAACGTCCTCACGGGTCGGAAGTGCCAATACTTTGCCTTCCAGCTTCTCGGGATCGAATTCAAGCCACTTGGGCATATTCGCAACCTTCATCGTTTTGATCTGTTCGAAAAATTTGTTGTCTTTGCGGTTCTCTTTGACGGCGATCACGTCCCCCGCTCTCACACTGTAAGAGGGAACGTTGACCGTTCTGCCGTTGACCATGAAATGGGAATGGTTGACGAGCTGGCGCGCCTGTGTGCGCGAAACGCCGATCCCCATGCGGTAGATCACGTTGTCGAGCCGTCTTTCCAGCAACGAGAGCATGTTCTCGCCGGTGATGCCCTTCATGCGGTCCGCCACTTCATAGTAATGGCGGAACTGCCCTTCCTGCACGCCGTAGATGCGCTTGGTTTTCTGCTTCTCGCGAAGCTGCAAGCCGTATTCGGAAACCTTCTTTCTGCCCGCGCCGTGCTGTCCGGGAGGCGTGGGGCGTTTATTGAAGGGGCACTTCTCCATGTAGCATTTCTCGCCCTTCAAAAAGAGCTTGCCGCCTTCTCTTCTGCAAAGTTTGCATTTTGCGTCTCTGTAAACTGCCATATTCCTTGCCTCCTGTTATACTCTTCTGCGCTTGGGCGGTCTGCATCCGTTGTGGGGAATGGGAGACACGTCGGAAATGAGCGTGACTTGAAGATCGCAATTCGCAAGCGCGCGGATTGCGGATTCTCTGCCCGCGCCCGGTCCTTTGACGTACACTTCGACCGCGCGGAGCCCGTGCTCCTTCGCCGCCTTTGCCGCCGTCTCCGTCGCCATCTGCGCCGCAAACGGGGTGCCCTTTCTCGATCCCTTGAACCCGAGCGAACCCGCGCTCGACCACGAAATCGCGTTGCCGCTCATATCGGTGAACGTGACGAGCGTATTATTGAAGGAGGACTGAATGTGAACTTGTCCTTTGTCGACTTTTTTGAGCTCCCTCTTCTTGCCGCGGGAGACTGTCTTTCTCTTATCTGCCATCGCTGCTCCTCCTTACTTCTTCTTGTTCGCAACCGTGCGGCGCGGACCTTTCCGCGTTCTTGCGTTGCGCTTTGTGCTCTGTCCGCGGACGGGAAGTCCCTTTCTGTGACGCACGCCGCGATAGCACCCGATTTCCATCAGGCGCTTGATGTTGAGGCTGACCTGTCCTCTCAGTTCGCCCTCCACCGTGTAGTGGTGGTCGATATATTCTCTCAGCTTCGATACGTCGTTCTCATCGAGATCCTTCACGCGCGTGTCGGGATCAATCCCGGTCTCCGCGAGGATCTTCTTGGACGTCGTAAGTCCGATTCCGTAAATGTAGGTGAGTCCGATTTCAACCCGTTTCTCTCTGGGCAAATCCACACCGGCAATACGAGCCATTGATAACCTCCGTTTTTGGTAATGTTTATTTTTTCTATTTCGACGGAACTTTGCGGAAACAGTGGAAAATATTTCCGTACGCAGTTCCCTTTGTTTTCACAATAAAAGTGCAAAGCAAGCCGAGTTTCCGCACGCTTTTGTGCGGAAATTCAGCTGTTGCAAACGATTTTACACGATTTCCTGCCGAAACCGTGGATTTTCATTATAACACAACGGCAATCGCCTGTCAAGCGATTTTTAACCTTGTCTTTGCTTGTGGGATTTGTTTTTGGAGCAAATCACCATGACTTTCCCGTTTCTCTTGATGACCTTGCACTTGTCGCACATAGGCTTGACGGAAGGACGTACTTTCATTTTTGTTACCTCTTCTTTTTTCTTTTTCCCGCGCCCGGGGAGACCCCGACGCTTCGCCGCTCCGCACGGGACGGCGAACTCAGTTCTTGCTTCTCCAAGTGATCCGCCCCTTCGTGAGATCGTAAGGGCTCATTTCGAGCTTGACTGCGTCTCCCTCAATGATGCGGATATAATTCATGCGCAACTTTCCCGAAATATAGGCGGTGATGATGTGACCGTTTGTGAGACGGACCTTGAACGTTGCGTTCGGCAACGCCTCAATCACCCGTCCCTCTGTCTCTATGACGTCGTCTTTCGACATACTCCCTCCGATAATCTTGTTCCGCTCAAAGCGTGAGGATCTCGACGCCGTCGTCCCGGACGACGAGCGTGTTTTCGTAATGCGCCGCAGGTTTTCCGTCGAGTGTGACCGCCGTCCAGCCGTCGTCCGCCACTCTGACGCGCCAGCCGCCCGCCGCGATCATGGGTTCCACACAGATCACCGTGCCCGCTTTGAGCCGCACGCCCGTCCCCTTTCTGCCGAAATTCGGCACCGACGGATCTTCGTGCATCTCTCTGCCGATTCCGTGTCCCGTGTAGGAACGGATCACGGAAAACCCATTCTCCTCGGCGTGCCGTTGCACGCGGTAGCCGATGTCGTAGAGCGGCGTTCCCGCCTTCAACCCTTCGATCCCCTTGAAGAAGCACTCCTCGGTGACGCGGACGAGTTTATCCTTCTCCGCGCTCACTTCGCCGACCCGGAACGTCCGTGCGCCGTCGCCGTGAAACCCGTTCTTAAAGGCGCACAGATCGACGGAGACGATGTCTCCCTCTTCGAGCGGCCGACCCGACGGAATCCCGTGCACGACGACTTCGTTGACGGAGACGCATGCAGACGCCGGATACCCGCAGTAGCCGAGGCAGCTCGGTTCCGCACCGCTCGCCTTGATGAAATCGTAGACGAGGCGGTCCACTTCCTCCGTGGTCATGCCCGCGCGGATGCGCGTTCCCACGAAATCGAGGCAGTCCCGCACGATCCTGCACGGTTCGCGCATGAGCGCGATCTCTTCTTCGCTCTTAATGAAGATCATACTCAGCCGATCATCCGATCGAGCGCCGCCTTCACTTCTTCGAAGAGCACTTCCGCAGGAGCCTCCGTGCCCGTGAAGTTGAGAATGACGCCCTTCTTCGTGTAGTATTCGATGAGCGGAGCGGTCTGTTCGTTGTACACCGCAAGACGCGCCCCCACCGTTTCGGGATTGTCGTCCTTTCTCTGATACAGCTCGCCGCCGCAGCGCGCGCATGTCGTCGCGCCGTTCAGCGTGGAGACATGATAGCTTTCGCCGCACTCCCTGCAAACTCTTCTGCCGCAGAGGCGGTCCATGAGAAGTTTGTGGTCGATGTTGATATTCACGACCGCGTCGATGTGCGCGAATCCGTCCAGCGCCTCCGCCTGAAACAGATTGCGGGGGAACCCGTCGAGCAGATACCCTTTCTTGCAGTCCTCCCACGTCAGTCTGTCTTTGACGATCGCACAGGTGACTTCGTCGGGAACGAGCTCGCCCTTGTCGGTATACGACTTGGCGAGGAGCCCGATCTCGGTTCCGTTCTTGATGTTCGCGCGGAAGATGTCCCCCGTCGAGATGTGGACGAGACCGTAGCGTTCGGAGATCTTGGTCGCCTGGGTGCCCTTTCCGGCGCCGGGCGCGCCGAGTAAAATCAGATTCATAAAAACTCCTTTCCGGATCACGGCGCGGGGCATAGCTCCGGCGGGATCGCCCGCCGGGCGCCTCGGCTCTCCCTTCCCGCAGACGCGGGAAACTTTATACTTATTTCAGGAATCCCTTATAGTTCTTCATCATGATCTGGGATTGAAGCTGTTTATCAAGCTCCAATGCAACGGACACAACGATGAGGATACCGGTTGTGGAGAACACGTTGATGAGGTCCACCGTGACAAAACTGAAAATGAACGAGGGCACGAACGCGACGACCGTGAGGAAGATCGCACCGAACAGCGTGATGCGGTTGTTGATCTTTTTGAGGTACTGCGCCGTGGGCTTGCCGGGGCGGATGCCCTGGATAAAGCCGCCGTTCTGCTGGATGGACTTGCTGACATCCTCGGGATTGAATTGGATCTGCGCATAGAAGAACGAGAATGCGAAGATGAGAACCGCGAGGACGATGACATACGGCCAGGTTCCGTCGCTGAAATGGGTGCTCCACCATTGAAGCGCACCGCTCCATGCGGGGACAAAGCTCATAATCATGGACGGGAAGGAGATGATCGCAAACGCGAAGATGAGGGGCATGACGCCGCTTCCCGTGATCTTCATCGGGATCACGGAGCTCTGTCCGCCGTACATCTTTGTGCCGCGCACCTGCTTCGCGTATTGGACGTGAATCTTGCGTTCCGCGAGGTCGACATAGACGATCGCGAAGAAGATCACCGTTGCAAGCGCAAGGAAGCCGATGACTTCGAAGAGAGGGGTGATGTTGTTCGCGCCGATCTCGAAGAACTTGTTGAGGATCGCGTCGCCTGCCGTCGAAATGATACCGACGAAGATGATGAGCGAAATGCCGTTACCGACGCCGAAGTCGGTAATGCGCTCGCCCAGCCACATGACGAGCATTGCGCCCGCCGTGTAGATCACGGTCATGTAGATGATCGCAAGCCACTGCTGGCGATAGAACATCGACCACTGGATGTTGCCGTCGGTAGACGTGTCTGCGGTGAAGCCGCCGGCAAAGTTGACGATGATGCCGATGGACTGCACAACCGCAAGCAAAATGGTGATCATGCGCGTGATATTCGTAATCTTCTTTCTGCCCTCTTCTCCCTCTTTCGAAAGGCGTTCGAGATAAGGGATCCCGACGGTGAGAAGCTGAACGATAATGGACGCATTGATATACGGACCGATCCCGAGCGCAAAGAGCGTACCGTTGGCGAGCGCGCCGCCGGTGACGCTGCTCATCAGGCTCAGAAAGCTGTTTGCGGTCCCGGTCTCCGTGCCGAGAATCGCCCCTTCGAGGAACCCTCTCGACAGCCCGGGAACGGGAATATAGCACCCTACGCGAAAGACGAGAAGAAGCAACAGCGTCAGAAAGATCTTCTTCCTTATGTCCTTATTGCGAAAGGCGTTTTTCAAAGTCTCAATCATAATTTAACTCCTGTTATACGCCGAATGCGCCGCGTGATTCGCGGCGTTGCCGGGCGGACGGTTATTCGATCACTTCCGCCGTTCCGCCCGCCTGTTCGATGGCGGTCTTCGCGTTTGCGGAAAACTTTGCTGCGCGCACGGTGAGCGCGACATTGAACTCTCCGTTTCCAAGCACTTTCAGCCCCGCGTTGTTCTTGACTCCCTTCGCCAGCCCGTTTTCCATGACATAGCCATAGTCCACAACGGTCCCTGCGGGAAGTTCGGAAAGGCGGGAAAGATTGACGATCACATATTCCTTGCGGAACTTGTTATGGAAGCCGCGCTTGGGCAGTCTGCGCGCAAGAGGCATCTGACCGCCTTCGAACCCGGGACGGACCCCGCCGCCCGAACGCGCCCACTGACCTTTGTGACCCTTGCCGCTCGTCTTGCCGAGCCCGGAGCCGATGCCCCGCCCGAGACGCTTTGCGGCTGTTCTTGCTCCCTCTGCGGGAGATAACGTATCAATTCTCATGGTTGCCTCCTTATACGTTCTCGACCTTGACGAGATGCCCGACCTTTTTGAGCTTCCCCTGCAATTCGGGAGAATCCTCAAACGTCTTGGTGGAACGGATCTTTTTGAGACCGAGCGAAGCGATTGTCGCTTTGACCGACTGCACTTCCCCGATCGTGCTCTTTACAAGCGTTACTTTGACCATCTGTCCGTCCTCCTTAACCTACGATCTCTTCCACGGTCTTTCCGCGAAGAAGGGCAACTTCTTCCACCGTTTTGAGCGACGCGAGACCCTCGATCGTCGCCTTCACACAGTTGACGGGGTTCTGCGTCCCGTGGGACTTCGTACGGATGTTCTTGATCCCCGCTGCCTCCATGACCGCACGCACGGGACCGCCCGCGATGACGCCGGTACCTTCTTCGGCGGGCAACATGAGCACGGCGCCGCGCCCGAATTTCCCGAGAATCTCATGAGGGATCGTCGTATCCACGATGGGCACGCGGACGAGATTTTTCTTCGCCGCCTGCGTTGCCTTTTCGATCGCTTCGGGGACTTCCTTCGCTTTGCCCTGTCCGTAGCCCACTTTTCCGTTCCCGTCGCCGACAACGACAAGCGCCGCAAATCTCATGTTTCTGCCGCCCTTGACCGTCTTGGAGACGCGGTTGATTCCGATCAGCTTCTTGATAAAGCCGTCGTCCTGTTCCTGTTTTCTTTGAGGTCTGTTTTCTCTTGCCATACTTATCTCTCCCCGCTCAGAATTTCAGTCCGGCTTCGCGCGCGCCGTCTGCGACCGCTTTTACGCGACCCGTGAAAAGGTAACCGCCTCTGTCGAACACGACCGTCTCGATTCCTTTCTCCTTTGCGCGCTGTCCCACCGTCTGTCCGACGAGTTTTGCCGCTTCCGTCTTGGTCTTGCCCGAGACTTCCTCGCGGATCGCCTTTTCGAGCGTCGAACAGGACGCAAGAGTTACGCCCTTCACATCGTCGATAACCTGGACGTAGATGTGATTCAGACTTCTGTATACGTTCAGACGGGGCGTCTCCGCCGTGCCCGAAACATGCTTCCGGACGCGGGCATGACGGCGCTGTCTGAGCTGATTTTTATCAACTTTCGTTATCATCTTTTACGCTCCTTTACTTCTTGCCCTTGCCCGAAGTCTTGCCTTCCTTGTGCTCGACATGCTCGCCCTTGTAGCGGATGCCGTAGCCGTGATAGGGTTCGGGGACGCGGATGGCGCGAAGGTCCGCCGCGACCTGACCCACGAGTACTTTGTCAACCCCGCTCACGGTGATCTCCGTCTGGGAAGGACAATCGAGTTTGATGCCCTCCGGTTCGGCAAATTCGATGGGATGGGAGTAGCCGACGTTGAGCACGAGCTTATTGCCCTGCTTTGCGACCTTCCAGCCGACGCCCTTGATTTCAAGCCCTTTGGTATAGCCCTCATAGACGCCCTTGACCATGCCCGCGATCAAAGCTCTGTAAAGCCCGTGAAGCGCGCCCGTCTCCTTCTCTCCGTCGAGGGGAGTGAGATGGATGTGCCCGTCCTCGACTTTGACGTCGATCGAGCCGCTGATCTTGCGTTCGAGCGTTCCCTTCGGTCCTTTGACCGTGACGACATGATTCTCGCATCCGAAACTTACGCCTGCGGGAATTGCGATGCTCATTTTACCGATTCTCGACATAATTCCCTCCTTACCAGATGCAGCAGAGCACTTCGCCGCCGACATTTTGCCGCCTTGCCTGCTTATCCGTCATAATTCCCTGATTCGTGGAGACGATCGCGATGCCGAAGCCGCCCAGAACTTTGGGCATATCTTCTGCGCCGCTGTACGTTCTCAGCCCCGGCTTGGAGACTCTTTTGAGCCCGCCGATGACCGAACGGCCGTCCGCGTATTTGAGTGTGAGCACGAGCTTCCCGTTGTAGCCGTCCTCAACAAAGTCCACGCCCGAAAGATACCCTTCGTTGAGCATGATCTCGGCAATCGCCTTCTTCATCTTCGAACTCGGGATCTCCACCGTCTCTTTCTTGACGGTGAGCGCATTTCTGATTCTTGTGAGCATATCTGCGATGGGATCTGTCATTTCTCTCCTCCTTACCAGCTCGATTTCTTTACGCCGGGGATCTGCCCTTTGTAGGCAAGATTCCGGAAGCAGATACGGCAGATACCGTACTTTCTCAGAACCGCGTGGGGTCTCCCGCAGATCGAGCAACGGGTGTAGCTCCGCGTGGAGAACTTGGGTTTTCTCTGCTGTTTATTGATCATTGACTTCTTTGCCATGTTCTCTTCCTCACTTTTTGAAGGGCATTCCGAGCGCTCTCAAAAGCTCTCTCGCTTCCTCGTCCGTCTGCGCCGTGGTCACGATGCAAACGTCCATGCCTCTGATCTTCTCCACCTGATCGTAAGTGATCTCGGGGAAAAGCAACTGCTCTTTGAGCCCGACCGCATAGTTTCCTCTGCCGTCGAACGCCTTGTCGGACACGCCGCGGAAGTCGCGCACGCGGGGAAGTGCGATCGAGACGAACTTGTCGTAAAAATCGTACATCCTTCTGCCGCGGAGAGTCACTTTGAGCCCGATGTTCATCCCCTCTCTGACTTTGAAGTTCGCGACCGATTTCGTCGCCTTGCAGTAGATGGGCTTCTGCCCCGTGATGAGTTTGAGCTCGTTTTCGACGATCTGCATGGACTTCTGGTTGTCCTTGATATCGCCGAGCCCGGTGTTGATGACGATCTTCTCGATCTTGGGAACCTGCATGATCGTCTTATAGCCGAACTTCTTCATGAGATAGGGCACGACTTCGGTGTCGTACTGCACCTTCACGCGGCTCGGCTCGCGCTTTTCCGCAGTCTTGGGAGCCGCGGCTTTCGCGCCCTTTGCGCCCTTTTCTGCGGGAGCGGTCTTTTTCGCCTTTGCGTTCTCCGCAGGGGCATTCTTCTTTTCTGCCATATTTACTCCTTAACCCGCCGGTCCTTTATTTCGCCCGTAACAGCGGACGTTTACTCGGCGGTCGTCTCCGGTTTTTCTTCCGCGTTCTTTGCGCTGCGCTTTCTCGTGCGCTTCTTGGGAGCCTCCGCCTTCTCTTCGACGGGAGCCGCCTTCTTGGACTTCTTCGCATACGCCTTGTCGAGCACCGCGCCGCACTTCTTGCACACGCGGACCTTCTTGCCGTTCACTTCGGAATGGGCAACCCGCGTCGCCTTGCCGCACTTGTCGCAGACGATCATGACGTTCGAGACGTCGATCGGACCCTCTTCGGTCACAATCCGGCTCGTGTCGGTGGTCTTTCTCGCTTTCTCGTGCTTGTGCACGATGTTCACGCCCTCCACCGCAACGGTGTTTGCTTTGGGGAACGTCGCAAGGACCTTTCCCTGTTTGCCCTTGTATTTGCCCGTGAGAACGAGCACGTTGTCATTTACTTTGATTTCCATAGCTTACAGCACCTCCGGAGCGAGGGAGATGATCCTCATATAGTCCTTCTCTCTCAATTCTCTCGCGATCGGTCCAAAGATACGGGTGCCCTTCGGCTGCTTCTGCGCGTCGATGATGACCGCCGCGTTGTCGTCGAAACGGATGTAGGTCCCGTCCGCACGGCGGGTCCCCTTCGCGCTTCTCACGATGACCGCCTTCACGACTTCGCCCTTCTTCACGGCTCCGCCGGGGGTTGCGGTCTTGACGGACGCCACGATGACGTCTCCGATATTGCCGCTTCTGCGGAAAGAACCGCCCAGAACGCGAATGCACATGAGCTCTTTTGCGCCCGAGTTGTCCGCCGCTTTCAGCCTTGTCTGAGGTTGTATCATAGGTCTTTTCTCTCCTTATATCCTTACTTGGCTTTCTCGACGATCTCGGCCACTCTCCAATTCTTGTCCTTCGAGAGCTTTCTCGTCTCGACAATCCGCACTTTGTCGCCCACGCCGCACTCGTTCTCTTCGTCGTGCGCCTTGAACCGCTTCGTACGGGTGATCGTCTTTTTGTAGACGGGGTGCTTGCGCTTGTCCGTCACCGCAACGACGACCGTCTTATCCATCTTGTCGGAGACAACAACTCCGACTCTCTCTTTTCTCAGATTTCTTTCCATTTTTCGTCACCTCACGCCTTCAATTCCCGCGCACGGATCTCCGTGTTCACTCTTGCGATGTCCCGTTTGCAGGTCCTGATGGACAGCGGGTTTTCGAGCTGCCCGGACGCATGGCGGAAACGGAGATTGAAGAGCTCGCTCTTCAAGTCTTTGAGCTTCTTGTCGAGCTCGACGTTGGTCATGTTATGAATTTCACTGGCTTTCATCAGACTTCACCGCCCTTTGCAGTATTTTCGGCAACCGTCTCTTCCTTCTTGACGAATTTGCACTTGACGGGGAGCTTATGCCCCGCAAGACGCATTGCCTCGCGCGCGACTTCTTCGGGAACGCCCGCCATTTCGAACATCACTCTGCCGGGCTTCACGACCGCGACCCAGAATTCCACGTTACCCTTCCCGGAACCCATTCTGGCTTCCGCGGGGTGCCTCGTAATCGGCTTGTGGGGGAAGATATCAATCCAGACCTGACCGCCTCTCTTGATGAAACGAGTCATTGCGATACGGGCTGCCTCGATCTGGTTGGATTTGATCCAGCCCGCCTCTTCGGCGACAAGTCCGTATTCGCCGTAAGCGACGATATTGCCCTTATGCGCCGTGCCCTTGAGTACGCCACGGTGCTGTTTTCTTCTCTTGACTCTCTTCGGAATTAACATTACTTGCCTCCTTCCGCCCTCTTCGCGCTCTTCAAGACTTCACCCTTGTAGATCCAGCACTTGACGCCGATCATGCCGAACGTCGTGTGCGCTTCCGCGAAGCCGTAATCAATC
Source organism: uncultured Clostridia bacterium (assembly GCA_947630245.1). Taxonomy (GTDB): domain Bacteria; phylum Bacillota; class Clostridia; order Christensenellales; family Borkfalkiaceae; genus Gallimonas. The sequence continues at coordinate 30,186 of CANRGR010000009.1, forward strand.
TCGGCGCGCAGCGTCTGCAAGGGAATGGAGCCCTCGTGATAGTGCTCGCTGCCCGCGATTTCACGCCCGTCGAGACGCCCGGAAACCTGCATCTTGACGCCCTTGACGCCCGCGCGCATCGTTCTGCCGATCGCCTGTTTGATCGCTCTTCTGAATGCGATACGCTTTTCGAGCTGGGCGGCAACGCCCTCGGCAACCAGCTGCGCGTCCGCGTCGGGCTTTCTGACTTCGGTGACGTTGATGATGATCTGCTTGCCCTTCGTGAGCTTCCCGAGATCCTTCTTGATGACTTCGATCTCGGCGCCCGCCTTGCCGATGAGCACGCCGGGTCTGCCCGTGAAGATTGTAACCACGATCTTGCCCGCCGCACGCTCGATCAGAATCTTCGAGATCGCCGCGGCGTAGTACTTCTTCTTGATGAAGGTGCGGATGACGTAATCTTCTTTGAGATACGCGCTGAACTCCTTTTTGTCGGCATACCACTGAGTATCCCAGGGTTTGATGACGCCTACTCTGAGTCCGTGAGGATTCACTTTCTGTCCCATAGTTAAATATCTCCCTCCGCATTCTTCACATCGAGGATGACCGTGATGTGGCTCGTTCTTTTCAGGATTGCATGCCCTCTGCCCTTCGAAACGGGCTGCATGCGCTTGAACATCGTTCCGCCGTTCGCAAAGCACTCCGCAACTTTCAGATCGCCTCTGTCCATGCCGCGGTTGTGTTCCGCATTCGCCACAGCGCTTTCCAGCACTTTCAGCGTGGGAGCGGCGCCGCCGTTCGGACAGTGTTCGAGGATCGCCTTTGCCTCGGCGACGCTCTTGCCCCGGATGAGGTCGAGCACCTGTCTCACTTTATAGGGAGAGATTCTGATATACTTTGCAACCGCATAGGGACGTCTCTCTCTCTTTTCCTCTACCCTTTCGGCCTTCTTTTTCATATTACCCGCCATGATGCTCCTCCTTATTTCCCGGGCGACGTCGTCTTCGCCGTGTGTCCCCTGAAAGTTCTCGTGGGCGCGAACTCACCGAGCTTGCATCCCACCATATCTTCCGTAATGTAGACGGGAACGTGCTTCCTGCCGTCGTAAACGGCGATCGTATGCCCGACCATCTGGGGGAAGATCGTAGAAGCTCTCGACCAGGTTTTGAGCACTTTCTTTTCGTTTGCCGCATTCATAGCCTCGATCCGTTGCAAGAGTTTTGCTTCGACGTAAGGCCCTTTCTTTACACTTCTCGACATCTCAATCTCCCTCCGTTAATTGATTCTCTTCAAGATGAATCTGCTCGTCGGATTCTTCTTCTTTCTCGTCTTGTATCCGAGCGCCGGCTTGCCCCAGGGCGTTTCGGGACCCGCATGACCGACGGGAGATTTGCCTTCGCCGCCGCCGTGAGGGTGATCGTTCGGGTTCATAACCGAGCCGCGGACGGTGGGACGGACGCCGAGATGGCGCGTCTTGCCCGCCTTGCCCACGCGGATGATATCATGTTCGAGATTGCCGACCTGCCCGATCGTCGCCCTGCATTCCGCGGGAATGAGTCTCATCTCGCCGGAGGGCATCTTGATCGTCGCATATTTCCCTTCGCATGCCATGATCTGAGCGAAAATGCCCGCGCTTCTTGCCACCTGACCGCCCTTGCCGGGCTTCATTTCGATGTTGTGAACCATCGTGCCGACGGGAATCCTGCTGAGCGGAAGGGTGTTGCCGACCTTGATGTCCGCGGTCGCCCCGCTCATGACCTTGTCGCCGACGTTCAGACCGACGGGCGCGAGAATGTATCTCTTCTCGCCGTCCGCATACACGAGGAGCGCGATGTTCGCACTGCGGTTGGGATCGTATTGGATGCTCTTGACCGTTGCGGGGATGTCGTCCTTGTTCCGCTTGTAGTCGATGATGCGGTATTTGCGCTTGTTCCCGCCCCCGATGTGGCGGACGGTAATGCGTCCCAGATTGTTTCTGCCTCCGGACTTGCGCTGATCCCGGAGCAACGCGCGTTCCGCCTTGTCTTTCGAGAGTTCCCCGTAGTTGGGAACGGTCATGAAACGGCGCGCGGCGGATGTGGGTTTATATCTCTTGACTGCCATTGCTGTTCTCCTCCGATTTTACGACAACGAATTGAAGTATTCGATGGGCTTGCTGTCCTCTTTCAAAGAGACGACGGCTTTCTTCGTGGTGGGCGTGTAACCCTGGTTTCTGCCCTGTCTTTTGAGCTTGCCGCGCTGCGTAATGGTGTTGACGCTCTTGACCTGCACGCCGAACATCTGCTCGACGGCGATACGGATCTGCGTCTTGTTCGCGGTTCTCAGAACGGTAAAGGTGTATCTCTTCTCCGCGATCCCGTCGTATCCCTTTTCGGTGAGGACGGGCTTCAAAATAATATCTTCGGGCATCATACGGCGTAAGCCTCCTCGAGTTTTTTCACCGAACCCTTCGTGAGGACCACGATGGCGTTCGCAACGATTTCGTAAGTGTTGATCTCCTCCACGGAGAGCGTTCTGAGCGTGGGAAGATTTCTTGCCGCGAGGATGACGTCGGGATCGTGCTCGTCCATGATGACGACCGCGCGCTTTTCGAGGTGCAGCGCCTTGCGGAACGCCTCCATCTCCTTCGTCTTGGGTGCGGTGACGCTCAGTTCATCCACGACGAGAAGCTCGCCGTCCGCAACCTTCTTCGAGAGCGCGGAGAGGAGCGCGCCGCGCTTTGCCTCCCGGTTCATCTTTTTGGAGAAATCGCGCGACTTGGGCGCAAACACGACGCCGCCCTTCGTCCACTGGGGTGCGCGGGTGGAACCCTGACGCGCTCTGCCCGTTTCCTTCTGTCTCCACGGCTTCACGCCGCCGCCGCGCACTTCCGTGCGGGTGAGGGTGCTCTTCGTGCCCTGTCTTTGATTGGCGAGATAGGTGACGACCGCCTGATGAATGAGCGGCTCGTTGTATTCGACGCCGAAAACCGCGTCGTTGAGTTCGAGGGAACCCACTTCCGCGCCTTCCATATTATATACTTTCACGTTTGCCATTTCAATTCTCCTTTGCCTTCACGCTGTCGGCGATCGTGACGATGCTGCCTCTGGGACCGGGGATCGCGCCCTTGATGAGGATCGCATTCCGCGCGACGTCCACTTTCACGACTTCGAGATTCTGGATCGTGACGTTCTCTACGCCCCAATGTCCCGCGAGGTGCTTGTGCTTGAAAACGCGGGAGGGATCGCTGATCGACCCCATCGAACCGGGCTCTCTGTGGACGGGACCGACGCCGTGCGTTTCCTTCAAACGCTGCTGGTTCCATTTCTTGATGACGCCCGTGTATCCGTGTCCCTTGCTCACGCCCGCGACGTCCACTTTGTCGCCTGCCGCAAAGACGTCCGCTTTGACAAAGTCGCCGACTTTGTAGCGATCCACTGCGTCGAGACGGACTTCTTTGAGCACTTTGCAGGGCTTGACGCCCGCCTTCTTGAACTGCCCGAGTTCGGGCTTGTTCAGCGATTTCTCGCTCGTCTCCGAGAACCCGAGTTTGAGCGCGGTGTAACCGTCCGATTCCTTCGTCTTGATCTGCACGACGGGGCAGGGACCTGCCTCGACGACCGTGACGGGGATGACCTTCCCGTCCTCCGCAAACAGCTGGGTCATACCCGCTTTGCGTCCGATGATTGCTTTATTCATGGATAAAGTTCACTCCTCTCAATATTTTTTTATTTGTGAAAACCGCTCTTCGCAGTTTTTCCACGTCGTTTTTTAGCCCAGCTTTACCTTGATGTCCACGCCTGCGGGCAGGTGAATGGAATCGAGCAGTTTCGCATTGGGGGAATAGATGTCGATGATGCGCTTATGGGTGCGCAGTTCGAACTGTTCGCGGGAATCCTTGTCTTTGTGCGGGCTGCGAAGGATTGTGACGATCTCGCGTTCGGTGGGAAGCGGAATGGGACCGGAGATCTTCGCTCCGCCCTTCTGCATCGTTTCGACAATCCTGCTCGCCGCCTGATCCACGAGTTCGTGATCGTAAGCGGACAACTTGATTCTGATCTTCTGACTTGCCATTTCTTCTTACTCCTTTTTTATACTAACTGTTTGTTCCGTGTCAACGCATCCGTGCGTATCGAGGCATTTCAATCAAAAAAACACAGCGTTTTTGCGGTGTTTTCTCGCAAAAGCCTCGGTTAGTCGCAGAGGTCGTGCCTCCACACTTGTCAACGGAAATTATCTGCCGAGGGGCTTTCTCGCCTCGATTTTTCAGTAACTTCCCGTCTCAACCCTATACTGCACAATGACACAGCTTGATTATATTACCATAAAGTCAAGCTTTTGTCAACGGATTATACGGATATTTGCAAAAAAATTTCGGCGGATCGCACCTTTTTTGTCCGATTATGGACCGCGACCGCCGCATCTATACGTTTTATTGCCGATCGGCGCGCGTTCCGATCCGCTCGCCGCATTTTACCTGCGTTTCGAGCCCGCGCGCGGTATTTTCGAGGAACTCTCCGTCGAGTTCCACCCGTCCCGCCCCGAAGAGCAGGATCACCGTGGAGCCGCCGAATTCGAATCTCCCCTTCTCCTCGCCGCGGACAAACGACGGCTTGTCCTCGTTCACGATCCGCCCGACGAACATCGCCCCCACTTCCACCTGCACGACGGAGCCGAAGTTCCCGGTGTTCAGTTCGGTGATCTCGCGGCAGTTCTCGGTAAAGACGCGGCGCTTCGAAAGCGCGGTCGGCTGTACGGTGTGCAGCTTCCCCTTGATGAAGCGGCGCTCCCCTCTCGTGCCGCCGTCAAAAAAGTGA
>CANRGR010000010.1 GCA_947630245.1 uncultured Clostridia bacterium
ACGAGGGCAAGATCGACTATATCATCTACACGGGCAAGACGGACGTCGATTCGATCGCGGACTATATAGAGCTCCATCATCATGCGGTTCTGCTCGGCGTGACGGTTCTCACCTCGCTCGATACGGCGAACGCCCTCTGCGACATCATCGCAAGCAAGTTTACCGAGAACAACACGGAGCTCGTGGACATCAACAATCTGAGAAAGAAAAAACTCTCGCTGGATTTCGTCAAGATGCAGTCCTGCGGGAACGACTATATTCTCTTCGAGGACATGGAGGGGAAAATCACCTGTCCCGAATCGCTCGCGATCAATTTCGTCAACCGCCGGTACGGAATCGGCGGCGACGGAATCGTGATCGTCGGCAGGTCGGAGATCGCGGACGCGCGGATGCGCGTGTTCAACCGGGACGGCTCGGAGGGCGAGATGGCGGGGAACGCGATCCGCTGCGTCGCCAAATATCTGTATGAGACGGGTCTTGTGCAGAGCGAGCACATGCGGATCGAGACCTTCGGCGGCGTGCGGGAGGCGGACGTCTACTCCTTCGGCGGGGTCGTCTCGTCCGCAAGCGTGGCGCTCGGCGAGCCGAAACTTCTGTCCGGCTCGGAGGAGAGCATACTCGTCGAGCTCGAAGGACTGCACTCGGTGCGGTTCTGCGACCGTCTCGAAGAATATCCGCTCGCCGAGGCGGCAAAGGCGATGGATCTGTCCGCGATCCGCCGCAAGCCCAATCTCGAAGCGGTGCGGTTCGTCAACGGCGTCACGATCAAGCTGCGTTCGTGGGACCGCGGGAACGCCGACGAGGCGATTTCGAGCGGCGCGGGCGCGGCGGCGGCGGTCGTCGCATGCGTGCAGCGGGGCTGTTGCGAGCGGGACGCCGACGTCACGGTCAAAACCGCGGGCGGCGATCTCATTGTCCGCGTCGGCAAGGGGGTCACGCTGACGGGAAACGTTCAGAAAACTTATGAAGGGAGGATCGAATTCTGATGAAGGAAGCATTTTACGAGGAGAGCGTATCCTCTTCGCGCGCGGCGCGCGAAGCGAAACTCTATACGGCGTTCCGGGTGGTGAGCATTGTGCTGTTCGTTCTGGCGGCGGTCCAGATCCCGATCGCTCTCTCGAATATTTCGATGGCGGTCACGGCATATACCGACCCGCCCGAGGGCGTCACGCCGATTACGGGCATGGGGCTCGCCTACACCGTCATCGTCTGGGTACTGTATCTCGCGCTCCTCGCGGGCGCGGGGCTCCTCTTTTTCTTCTTGAAGAAGCGGTTCAATGTGAGTTACGACTATGTGTTCGTACAGGACGAACTGCGCGTTTCGAAGGTATTCAACGGCAGAAAGCGCAAACTTTTGCGCACGTTTTCCTCCGATCAGATTTTGAAAATGGGCAAGTGCGACAGCGATTCCTTCGAGCGCACCTGCGCGGGGTTCGACAAGAAGCAGATCCGCCTGCTCACGCCCAACAAGCAGCCGTCCGAAGGGAAGGAATTTTACTATGTCCTTTACAGCACGTCCATCGAGAAGGCGGTCTACATTCTCGAAGCGCGGCAGGAACTGATGGAATACATGATCTTTGCGGCAGGCAGACAGAAATGGGAAGCAAGGTGATCTATCTCGACAATGCGGCGACGACGCAACCGAACGGGGAGGCGCTGCGGCGCGCCGCGGCGGAGGCGGAGGAGCTCTTTTACAATCCGTCCGCGCTCTACGGCGGGGGACTTGCCGCCCGCGAACAAATCCGCCTTGCGCGGGAGAGCCTGCTCGGCAGGATTGCGGACGCCCGATTCGAGCTGATCTTTACCTCCTGCGGCACGGAGGCGGACAACCATGCGATCTTCTGCGGCGGACGGCGGGGGAACGTCGTCACGACGGCGGGGGAGCATGCCGCGGTGTACGCCGCCTGCACGGAGCTGAAAAACCGAGGCGTCGAGCCGAGATTCGCTCCCGTCGGACGGGATGGGCGCGCGGACGCAGAGAGACTTCTCGCCCTCGTGGACGACAAGACGAGCCTCGTCTCCGTCGTGCATGTGAACAACGAGACGGGCGCGGTGAACGACGTCGCCGCCCTCGCAAAGCGGGTCAAAGAGAAAAATCCGCGCTGTCTGTTCCACAGCGACGGCGTGCAGGCATTCGGAAAGCTCCCGTTCCGCCTGACGGAGGAGATCGACCTCTACTCCGTGAGCGCCCATAAGATCGGCGGGCTCAAAGGGACGGGCGCGCTCATCAAGCGGAAGTCCCTCTCCCTGCCGCCCTTTGTGTACGGCGGCGGACAGGAGGGGGGACTGAGGAGCGGAACCGAAAACTTCCTCGGAATTTTGGCGTTTTCCCATGCCGCCGAGGAGAAATTCCGCGGGCTTGAAGCGGACGCGGCGCGGCTTTCGGACTTCCGCGAAGCGCTGTTTCATCGGCTCGGCGACCGCTTTGTGCGCATCTCCCCGCAGGACGGGTCTCCCTATCTCCTGACGGTGGCGGCGCGGGGACTGCGCGGCGAAATCCTGCAACGCATGCTCGAAGAGCGCGGCGTGATCGTGGGCACGGGGAGCGCCTGCTCCTCGAAAAAACCGTACAGCCGCGTGATCGAGGCGTGCGGATACGGAAAGGACGTGCTCGGCGGCGTGATACGGATCAGCTTTTCCCCTTCGACGACGGAGGAGGAGATCGGAAGGGCGGCGGACGCTTTGAACGACGCGGCGCGCGAACTCGGAGAAAGGATCGGATAATTCTATGGAAAAAGTCATCATCATCCGCTATGCGGAGATTCATCTGAAAGGAAAGAACCGCGGCTATTTCGAGCGGGTCTTTACGGTCAACCTCGAACGCGCCATGCGCGGATTGCGGCACGAATTGCAGCGGACGAGCGGGCGGTATCTGCTCGCGGGATTCGACGAAGCGCGCGCGGAGGAGATCTGTTTGCGCGTCTCGCGCGTGTTCGGCGTGCACTCTTACTCCCTCGGGTACCGCGTTCCCAACGATCTCGATTCGGTGTACGAAGCGGCAAAGCTCGTCTGTCCCGACCGCGGGTCATTCAAGGTCGTCACGCACCGCGCCGATAAAAAATATCCCATGACGAGCATGGAACTGAGCGCGCACATCGGAGGAAGATTGCTCTCGGGCGCGCCCGCGCTCCGCGTGGACGTCCACGCGCCCGAGCACACCGTCTATCTCGATTTCCGCGAGAACGGCACCGCGCTCGTATTCGGGACCTTCGAACACGGGGCGGGCGGAATGCCCGTCGGGACGTCCGGGAAGGGACTGCTTCTCATCTCGGGCGGGATTGATTCCCCCGTCGCGGGCTATATGATGGCAAAGCGGGGGATGAACGTGGAGCTCCTGCATTTTCACAGCTATCCCTATACGAACGACGGCGCGAAGGAGAAGGTCAAGGAACTTGCGCGCATCCTTTCGCGCTATTCGCTCTCCGCAAGGCTGACAACTCTCAACGTCGCCCACATTCAGGAGCAGATTCACGCGGTGTGCGCGGCGGAACTGAACGTGACGCTGTTGAGAAGATTCATGTACCGCCTCGCCGAGATCCTCGCCCGCGAGACGGGCGCAAAGTGCCTTTTGACGGGGGAGAGCCTCGGGCAGGTCGCGAGCCAGACGATCGAGGGCATCACGTCCTCGGACGCGGTCGTCACCCTCCCCGTGCTTCGTCCGCTCATCGGCTTCGACAAGGACGAAATCATCGCCCTCGCGAAAAAAATCGGCACCTACGAGACCTCGGTTCTTCCCTATGAGGACTGCTGTACCGTCTTTCTGCCCGAATATCCCGCCATCAAGCCCAAGCTGTCCTTCATCGAAGAGGAGGAGAAAAAACTCGACGTCGAGGCGCTCGTCAAAGAGGCGCTGTCAACGAAGGAAGTCGTCGAGCTTTGACGCCTCCCACCAATCGTCCGGCAATCCCTTCGGCGGCTCGATGAACACGGAGGGGAGCACGACGGGCTCGCCCTCGACGCCCTGCCAGATGGGGACGACGGTGTAGGTGTACGTCTTTCCGCTGCGGACGGAGTTATCGTGGATCTCTTTGCGGTATCTTCCCTCATAGATGACGGAAATTTTTCCCTCACATTCGCGTTTTATGACGTAATCATAGTACTGTGTCTGACATAATACGATCCGAACCGCTCCATTTTTCACAAAAATGAGCGGTTTTTCGATTTTCGGGCTGGAAAAGCGGGAGCTGATTCCCGCGGGGATTGCGCTTGCGCGGAAGAGTTCTTTGAGGGCGAGATAGTCGGGCGCGGCGGGATCCGCCCGCAAAAGCCGATGATTTTTCTCGTATTCTTCGCGGTCCAACATCACTTCGGTGACTTCCCGGCAGCAGGGAAATTCCCGCGGCGCGCGGTCTTGATAGAGCGTTTTGAATACGCCGAGCGCGAGATCGGCGGGCAGTCCGCCGCCCGTCGCGCCGATCGGGGAATTGTCGCGGTTTCCGAGCCACACCGCCACGACGTCGTCCGCCGTGTAGCCGATCGTGTAGGCGTCCGTGTTGCCGCCGCTCGTGCCGCCTGTGCCTGTCTTGGCGCAGACGGGGAAGGGAAGGCTCCCGAGTTTGCGCGCCGTGCCCTCTTTGGCGGCGGTCGAGAGCATGTCGTTCATGAGCGCGCAGACGTCCTCCGAAAAGATTCGTCTGTCAAGTGATTTTCCTTGACACTTTTCGTCGCTGTAAAGTAATTTTCCTTGACAGTCCTCGATTTTCCGGATCGTGCGGGCGGGGCGGAAGAGCCCGCCGCGCGCGAATACCGAATATCCGTCCGCGAGCGCGGGCAGGGTGTATCCCTCCTTCATGCCGCCGAGGGCGAGCGCAAGCGTCTTGTCCGCGTCGTCCACGCGAAGATCCATTTCGCCGAGATATTCCGCCGCCTTCCCGACGCCGAGCGCGTTGAGGAGCTTGACGGCGGGGACGTTCACACTGCGCGAGAGGGCGTAGCGCGCGCTCATATAACCGCCGTACGAGCCGCCGTAGTTGGAGGGGGAGTAGCCGCCGAAGTCCGTCTTTTCGTCGAGGAGAGGGGTTGCGGGGGAGATGAGATTCTCTTGCAGGGCGGGACCGTACACCGCGAGGGGTTTGATCGTCGAAGCGGGGAGGCGTCTCAGGATCCCGCAGGTCGAAAAGAACGCCTTGACCGCGTTCGTGTTGTTGTCCCGCACGAGGGCGCAGACGTCGGAGTCGGCTTCGATCGTTTCGAGCGCCGCTTGGAGAGGGCGGTCGAGATAGGTATAGACGCGCAGTCCCGACGTCTTGGGGAAGAGCTCGGCGAGTTCTTCATAGACGAGCGCGAGATAGGGGGACGCCTTGCCCCGCTCGTGGGGCGCGGCGGGCAGGGGTTCCGCCTTCGCCGTCTCCGCCTCCTCCGCGGTGAGATATCCCTGCTCCGCCATGAGCGAAAGCACGAAATTCCGACGGTTCCGGCACGCCTCCGCGTCCTTGAAGGGGGAATATCGGTTCGGCGAGCGGACGAGCGCGGCGAGGGTCGCGCCCTCCGCGGGGGTGAGCGTTTCCGCCGCTTTGCCGAAATAGAAGCGCGCCGCGTCCGCAATTCCGAACGCGCTGTGCCCGAAATAGATGGAATTGAGATAGTATCCGAGGATCTCCTCTTTGGTACAGGCGCGTTCGAGGGCACGGGCGAGCTTGATCTCCCGCAGTTTGCGGCTGAGCGTCTTTTCCCCCGAGAGATGGGTATTCTTGATGAGCTGTTGGGTGATCGTCGAGGCGCCCTCGCGGAAGGAAAAGGAGGCGAGATTTTTCAGCGCCGCCTTCACCATGCGCTTGGGGTCGATCCCGCCGTGGGAGTAAAACCGCTTGTCCTCGACGGCGACGAACGCGTTCGGGAGATAGTCGGGCAGGTCGGAAAGCGCAACGCTCTCGCCCGCCTGCGGTTCGAGTTCGTCGCCTGCGGCGTCGAAAATCCGCGTGCAGCTGCGGGTTTCGGCGAGTTTCTGCGGGTCGAGTTTCACCCCCGCGGTCACCGTAATATAAAAGACGGTCATGGCGAGCAGGAGCACGAGGATTGCTCCAAAGACCGCCAGGAGAATCCTGATCGAAGTTTTCATCTGTCACAGTATCCGTAGCCCGCGAAAAATTTTTCAAAACAACCCGCATTTGTTGAAATTTTCCGATTTTTGTGTTATAATGAGAAAATGGATTTTACGTCCGTTCCGCCGCGGGCGGGAAGGGGGAATCATGACACTCAAAGAAATGGTGGAAAAAAGCGAGCGCATCGTCTTTTTCGGCGGCGCGGGCGTCTCAACGGAGAGCGGAATCCCCGATTTTCGCTCGGAGGACGGGCTCTACCGTCAGAAATACGACGTTCCGCCCGAGACGATCCTGTCGAGCGAGTACTTCTATTCGCATACCGAGGAGTTTTACCGCTTTTACCGCGACAAGATGCTTCCGCTCTCGGCGGAGCCCAACGCCGCGCACCGGAAACTTGCCGAATGGGAACGGGAGGGGAAGCTCCTTGCCGTCGTCACCCAGAACATCGACGGTCTCCATCAGAAGGCGGGCTCGAAGAGGGTGTACGAACTGCACGGGAGCGTCCACCGCAACACCTGCCTGAGGTGCGGCAAAAAATATTCCGCCGAGGAGATCGCCGCGGGCGTCGGCGTGCCGCGCTGTTCCTGCGGGGGACTCATCAAGCCCGACGTCGTGCTCTACGGCGAAATGCTCGACGAAGGGACGATCCGCGGCGCGATCAGGGCGATTTCGCAGGCGGACATGCTCCTTGTGGCGGGGACTTCGCTCACCGTCTATCCCGCCGCGGGGTTCGTCAATTATTTCAAGGGAAATTATCTTGCGCTCATCAACCGCGACCCGACCCCTCTCGACGGCAACTGCGATCTCGTTCTGCATGAAAAAGTGGGGGAAGCGCTCGGGAAGCTCTGACCGCGGAGAAGAAAATCATGTACTATCATATTGTCACCTACGGATGTCAGATGAACGTCCACGAGTCGGAGAAGATTGCGGGGATCCTGAAAGAGAAGGGATACGAGCGGGAAGCTCCCCTCGAAGAGGCGGACATCATCGTATTCAATACCTGCTGTATCCGCGAAAACGCCGAAAATCATGCGTTCGGCAATATCGGCGCGCTCAAAAAACTTAAACGGGAAAAGAAGGGGCTCCTCATCGCCGTCGGCGGCTGTATGGCGCAGGAGGCGGGCAAGGCGGAGCTGCTCCGAAGAAAATTTCCCTTCATTGATCTCATCTTCGGCACCCACAATCTCGCCGAACTCGGCGCGCTCATCGACAGAAAGCGCTTACAGCGCAGGGCGGTCGTCTCCCTCTCGGAGGAGCGCGCGGAGACCGAGGATCACATCGAGCCCGTCCGCACGAGCTATCCGAACGCCTGGGTCAACATCACCTACGGCTGCAACAACTTTTGTTCGTACTGCATCGTGCCCTATGTGCGCGGCAGAGAGCGGTCGAGGCGGGCGGAGGACGTCCTGCGGGAAGTGCGCTCGCTGGCGGAAGAGGGATTCCGCGAGATCACGCTTCTCGGGCAAAACGTCAATTCCTACAACAGCGACGGGCAGGGCGGCATGAGCTTTCCCGAACTGCTCGACGCGGTCGCCTCGGTGGAGGGGAAGTTCCGCGTGCGGTTCATGACGTCCCATCCCAAAGATTTTTCGGAGGAACTCGCGCGGGTCATGAAAAAGCATGGGAAGATCTGCAATCTTCTGCATCTTCCCGCGCAGTCGGGGAGCAACCGCATTCTCGGGCTCATGAATCGCCGCTACACGCGCGAGAAGTATCTCTCGGAGATCGCCATGCTGCGTTCGCTCATACCGGACTGTCCCGTGACGACCGATCTCATCGTCGGATTCCCGACGGAGACGGAGGAGGAATTCGAAGAGACGCTCTCCCTCGTGAAGGAGGCGAACTTCGCCTCCGCGTTCACCTTTGTCTATTCCCCGCGCACGGGCACAAAGGCGGCCGAAATGGAGGGGCAGATCCCGGAGGAAGTCTCCAAAGAGCGGATCATGCGGCTCGTCGCGCAGGTGAACGAGAACACCCGCGCCCTCTCGTCCCTGTTCGTCGGAAAGACGACCGAAATCCTTTGCGAGGACTACGACGAGAAGCGGGGGCTCTATCTCGGGCGCAACGAGGCGGGCAGGATGGGATATTTTCCTTGCGACCGCAACTGTATCGGCGAATTTGTCACCCTTCGCGTGGAGCGCGCCAACGGCGTCTCCCTGTACGGAACTTTGGAGGATTCATAAATGGGACTGTCCCCGATGATGGTTCATTGGCAACAAGTCAAGGCGAAGTACCCCGATTGTATCGTCTTTTTCCGCCTCGGCGATTTTTACGAAATGTTCTTCGAGGACGCCGAAAAGGCGTCGAAGATTCTCGATCTCACCCTCACGGGCAAGGATTGCGGGCTCGAAGAGCGCGCGCCCATGTGCGGGATTCCCTATCACGCCGTCGATGGCTATCTTGCAAAGCTCGTCGAGGCGGGGGAGCGCGTGGCGATCTGCGAACAGCTCTCCGACCCCAAGACGAGCAAGGGATTGGTCGACCGCGACGTCGTCCGCGTCGTCTCGGCGGGGACCGTCATCGAGGAGAACTTTCTCGACGAGCGGAAGAACAACTTCATCGCCTGCGCCGTCGGCTGCGGCAGCTTTGCCCTCGCCTGGGCGGACATCACGACGGGCGAGTGCTCCGTCTCGGAGATGGAGAGCAAGGACGCGCTTCTGTCCGCGCTCGTCAATCTCTCCGTCGCGGAGGTCATCTGCAACGAGGAACTCCTCTTTGCCGTGAAGGACGCGCCCGAGATCGAGCGGGGGATTCTTCCCGCCTTTTCCTGCTATCTGCCGTGGGCGTTCCGCCGCCCGTCGGCGGAGAAGGCGATTACCGACTGTTTCCACGCCTCCGCGGACGCGCTCGGACTCTCCGACCGCGAGGAGTGCATTCTCGCCGTGGGCGCGCTGTTGTCCTATCTGAGCGAGACCCAGAAGCACGCCCTCTCCAACATCACCCGCCTGCGCGTCTCCCGCGCGGGGAGCTGTATGACGCTCGACCCCGTGGCGGTGCGCAATCTCGAACTGCTGCGCAACAGCGCGGAGGGGAAGCGGTACGGCTCCCTTCTGTGGTTGCTCGACAAGACCAAGACGGGCATGGGCGCGAGAAAACTCTCGGGAATGATCCTTTCCCCCCTTCTCGACCGCTCCGGGATCGAAGAGCGGCTCGACGCCGTGGACGAGCTCTTCCGCGCCACCGTCATCCGCATGGGATTGAGCGATATGCTCTCCGGCATGCGCGACATCGAGCGGCTCACGGGCAGAATCTCGAACGGAAATCTCCAACCGCGGGACTGTGTTGCGCTCTCCCGCTCCCTCGCCGTCGTGCCGAATCTCCGCTTCCAGCTTGCGGGATTCTCCTCGGAGCTTCTCCGCTCGATCGCAGGACAGCTCGTCGATCCGAAGGAGATCTGCTCCCTGCTCGACCGCGCCATCAAGCCCGAGGCGACGCTTCTGAGGGACGGCGGATACATCCGCGAGGGCTACAACGCCGAGCTCGACGGGCTCAGAGATATCCGGGAACACGGCTCCCGCCTGCTTGCGGAGCTCGAAGCCAAAGAGCGCGAACAGACGGGCATCCGCACGCTGAAAGTCGGCTTCAACCGCGTGTTCGGCTATTATATCGAAATTCCCAACTCCTTCAAGGACAAAGTTCCCTACAATTATATCCGCCGCCAGACGCTTGCGAGCGGCGAGCGGTATGTCACCGAGGAGCTCAAATCGCTCGAAGAGAAGATTCTTTCGAGCGACGAGCGCGCCCAGCGGATCGAAGAGGAGCTGTTCCGCGAGATTCTCGCGATTCTGACGCGCAACATCGCGCTCTTCCAGCAGATCTCCGACGCCGTCGCCATGCTCGACTGCCTCACCGCGTTCGCCGTCGTCGCCCGCGAGAACAAGTATTGCCGCCCCGAGATTGCGGAGGAGGGCGCGCTCGAAATCGAGGAGGGGAGACACCCCGTCGTCGAGGCGATCTCCCGAGAGCGGTTTGTGCCCAACGACTGTCTGCTCGACGGCGGAGAGAACCGCACGATCATCATCACCGGTCCCAATATGGCGGGCAAGAGCACCTATCTCCGCCAGACCGCGCTCATCGTCCTCATGGCGCACATGGGCTGTTTCGTCCCCGCAAAACGGGCGAGAATCCCGCTCTGCGACCGCATCTTTACCCGCATCGGCGCGAGCGACAATCTGATCTTCGACCGCAGTACCTTTATGGTGGAGATGACGGAGGTCGCCAACATTCTCCGCAACGCCACCGCGCGCAGCCTGCTCATTCTCGATGAAGTCGGGCGGGGCACGAGCACCTTCGACGGGCTCTCCATCGCATGGGCGGTCATCGAATATCTCAACGGAACCGTGCGCGCAAAGACCCTCTTCGCGACCCACTATCATGAACTCACCGAACTCGAAGGCAATCTCGAAGGGGTCAAGAATTACAGAATCAGCGCGCGCGAGGTGAACGGATCCATCGTCTTTTTGCGCAAGATTCTCCGCGGCGGGGCGTCCCGCTCGTTCGGCGTCGAAGTCGCCGCGCTTGCGGGTGTGCCGGAGGAGGTCACTTCCCGCGCCAAAAAGATTCTGAAAACCCTCGAACGGAACGACGTCAACCGCCGTCCCCGGCCCGAAGAGGAGGCGGAGACGCCCGGGCTCTCGGAGGAGCTGAGGGAGCTCAATCCCGATCTGCTCACGCCCATGCAGGCGCTCGCCATTCTTTCGGAGTGGAAGGAGAAATTCAAATGATTAACATCTTGACGCCGGAAGTGTACAACCGCATTGCGGCGGGGGAAGTCGTGGACAGACCCTATTCCGTGGTGAAAGAACTCGTGGAAAACGCCGTGGACGCGGGGGCGAGCGAGATTGCCGTCGAGATCGAAAAGGGGGGAAAGAAGCGGGTGCGCGTCACCGATAACGGCTGCGGCATTCCGAAAGAGGATCTCAAATCTGCCTTCCTGCCCCATGCCACGAGCAAACTGCGCTCGGCGGAGGATCTCGCCCACATCGCGACGCTCGGCTTCCGCGGCGAGGCAATCGCCTCCGTCTCCTCCGTTTCCAAGATGAACATCACATCCGAGACGGCGGAAGGGGGATGCTACTCCCTCACTTCGGAGGGAGGCAAGCTCGGTCAGGTGCTTCCCGCGGGCGGCGCGAAGGGGACGGTCGTCACGGTGGACGATCTCTTTTTCAACACCCCCGCGCGGCTCAAATTTCTCAAATCGGACGCACAGGAAGAGGGGGATGTGACGGGCATGGTCGCCCGCTTTCTGCTCTCGCAGCCGAAGATCTCCTTCACCTATCTCGTGAACGGCAAGGTGCGCTACCGCTCCTTCGGGGACGGGCTCAAAAGCGCGCTTGCGGTCGTCTACGGCGCGGATATTTTGGAGAATTGCTATGAGATCGACGCGGAGAAAAACGGCGTCAAACTGACGGGTTTTATCGGAAACCGCAACTTTTCCAAGCCGAACAGGAGCTATCAATCCCTCTTCGTCAACGGCAGATATGTCGTCAACCAGACCGTTTCCGCCGCCGCTGCCAACGCATACCGCAACTATCTCATGAAAAGGCAGTATCCCTTCTTTGTGCTCTTCCTCGATCTTTCGCCCGAACTCGTGGACGTCAACGTTCATCCCAACAAGACGGACGTGCGGTTCGCCGACAATCAGGTGATCTACGGCGCGGTCTATTCCGTGCTCTCTTCGGTGCTCGACGGAAATTCCCGCGCGCTCGAATACGTCGTCCCGTCTCCCGAACCCGCTTCACCCTTGATTCGCTCGACGATGCCGTCTCAAAGCGAATCGAAGGCGGAAGCGCCCCGCACGGAGCCGCGCGGGACGGGGATGAGCTATCGGGAGGCGAAAAAAGAGCTCGGATTCGACGTCTCTCCCCTCAAAAACGGCACGGTCTATCCCTATCGCTCCGAGACGCGCGCGCCCTTCGGCGTGCATGCGCCCGCATCCGCACCCGCGCCCATGCCCGCACCCGCGCCGAAGGAGGATTACTTCGAGGAAAACCGCCGTCTCCTCCTCGCCCGCGACGCCGAGCGCGCCGAAGCGCAAAAGCTCGATCCCGCCAATCTCGAATTCAAGGGAGAGCTGTTCCGCACCTATCTCATCTATGAATGCGGCGACGAGGCGTATCTCGTCGACCAGCATGCCGCGCACGAGAGGTTGCTCTACGACAGGCTCCGCGCAAAGTGCGCCGCGCGCGTGCCCGCCTCTCAGCCCATGCTTTTGCCCTATATCGTTTCCGCGAACGGGCAGGAGTACGCCTTTTTGCGGGATCAGCTCGACAATCTGCGCGCCATCGGGTTCGAAATCGAGGAATTCGGCGCGAACAACTTCAAAGTGTCCGCCGTGCCGCTCGATCTGTACGGCATGGATCTCAATTCCTTCTTTTCGGAGGCGCTCTCCTCCGTGGAGACCCTCCGCGCGATCAAACTCGCCGATCTCGTCAAGGATCGGCTTGCGACGATGGCGTGCAAGGCGGCGGTAAAGGGCGGGGAAAAACTGACGGACGGCGAAGTGAAGGAATTGCTCAAAGAAATGGACGGCGACATGGGAATCAAGTGCCCGCACGGCCGTCCCGCCTGCGTCAAAATCAAAAAGACAGAGCTTGAAAAGCTCTTCAAGAGGATCGTATGAAACTGCTCGCCGTGTGCGGGGCGACCGCCTCGGGCAAGACCGCCCTTGCCGTGGAGTGCGCGCGGCGGCTTGGAGGGGAGATCGTCTCCTGCGACGCACTGCTCGTGTACCGCGGGCTAAACATCGGCACCGCAAAGCCGTCCGCCGCGGAACGGAGGGGGATTCCCCATCACCTGATCGACGTCGTCGACCCCTGCGAGAAGTTCTCCGTCAGCGATTTCGAAACGCGCGCAACCGACGCGGTTCTTGACATCTGCGCCCGCGGAAAGACGCCCGTGCTCTGCGGCGGAACGGGATTTTATATGAACGCCGTGCTCTATCGGAGCGGGTTCGGACAGACGCCCGGGGACGGGCGGATCCGCGAAAAATATGCCCGCCTTGCGGAGGAAGAGGGCAGGCAGGCTCTGCATGCGCGGCTTGAAGCAGTCGATCCCGAGAGCGCCGAAAAATTGCACTTCAACGACGTGAAGCGCGTGATCCGCGCGCTGGAAATTTATGAACTCACGGGCAGGAAAAAGTCGGAACAGGCGGACGGTCTTTCGCCGAGATTTCCCTTTGTTGCGGTCGCGTTCGACTATCCGCGGGCGGAGCTCTATGAGCGGATCTCCCGTCGCGTGGACGAGATGATGGCGCGCGGGCTCGTCGAAGAAGTGGAGGGACTGCTCGGCGCAGGGGTACCCGAGACGGCGCAGTGCATGCAGGGGATCGGGTACAAAGAAGTGGTCGAATCCTTGAAAAACGGGGATTTGCATAGTACTATGTCAGACATAATAAAGAAGAATACGCGGAATTATGCCAAGCGGCAGCTCACATTCTTCAAAAAAATGCAGAATTTACATTGGATTGCGCCAAAGCCGATCCCGGAGGCGGCGCAGGAGGTTTGTGAAATTTATGAACGGGAATGAATTGATCGCGGCGCAGGAGGAGCGGCTCTTGGGGCTGTTCCGCGCCGTGGATGAGATTGCGCTCTTCAATCAGGAGAAGGTTTTGTCCGCGTTCCGCAAGGAGCGGATCGCGCTGCGGCACTTCCTGCCCTCGACGGGCTACGGCTACGGCGACGAGGGGCGGGACGCCCTTGCCCGCGTCTATGCGGAGACGTTCGGGGCGGAGCGCGCCATCGTCTCCCCGGCGATTCTCTCGGGCACGCATGCGCTCACGGTTGCGCTGTTCGGCGTGCTCAGACCGGGAATGCGGATTCTCTTTCTCACGGGGGAGCCGTACGACACCATCCGCGGCGTCATCTGGGGGAAGGGAAACGGGTCCCTTGCCGATTTCGGCGTGGAGTACCGCCTTGTTCCCCTCGGCGCGGACGGGAAGGTCGACTTTGCCGCCGCAGAGGAGATGATGAAGCGCGAGAACTTCGATATGGTCTATGTGCAACGCTCGCGCGGATACGATCTCCGCGACGCCTTCTCGGTGGACGAGATCGGGGAAATGTGCGCCTTTGTGCGCGGACTTGGGTTCGGCGGGTGCATCTTTGTGGATAATTGCTATGGGGAATTTGTCGAGAAGCGCGAACCGACGGAGGTCGGCGCCGATCTCATCGTCGGATCCCTCATCAAAAATCCGGGCGGGGGGCTCGCGCCCACGGGCGGATACATCGCGGGCGGGGAGCGGTATGTCCGTCAATGCGAAAACCGCCTCACCGCGCCGTCGGTGGGCGGCGAGATCGGATCGTATGCCTACGGCTATCAACCCTTTTATCAGGGATTTTTTCTCGCGCCGCACGTCGTTGCACAGTCGCTCAAAGGGAGCCTTCTCATCGGCGCGTGCATGGACGCGCTCGGCTATGCGAATTATCCCGCGATCGGGGAGCGGCTTCCCTCGGATATCACCCGCGCGATCGGGTTCAACACGGAAGGGGAACTCACGGCGTTCATCCAATCGGTGCAGGACGTCTCGCCCGTCGATTCCTTCGTCCGCCTCGAAGCGTGGGACATGCCGGGCTACGACTGCAAGGTGATCATGGCTGCGGGAACATTTGTGGCGGGCGCGAGCATTGAACTCTCCGCGGACGCGCCCATCCGCAAGCCCTATACCGCCTATTTTCAGGGCGGGCTCACCTATGAACATTGCAAGCTCGCTTGCCGCGAGATTCTAAAAAAATTGATGTAACGCTTGACAGAATTCGGAAAAATATGGTATAACAGAAAAGAGAGAAAAGGACATGCCAACGTGTCCTTTTTTCGGGTCGAAATTTCAAAAAAAGGAGTTAAGCATAGTATTATGTCTGACATAATATCGCAAGATTCGCACTCTTTCTTCAAACAAGAGGTCGTGCGGGCGGAAAATCTGCGAAAGACGTTCCTTTTGTCGCGAAAGCAGCAGCGGCTCGAAAAGACGAACGCAAAACGGAAGATCGCCGTGGACGGACTGTCGTTCTCCGCGTTCGGGGGAGAGATCTACGGATTGCTCGGACCCAACGGCGCGGGAAAGACGACGACTCTGCGCATGCTCTCCACGCTCATCCGTCCCGAGGGCGGGGACGCGTTCATCCTGGGGCATTCGATCTGTAAGGATCCCGCCAAAGTGCGCGACTGCATCGGATTCATGACGGGAGAACTCAGGCTCGAAGGGTTCTTCACCCCCGATTATCTCTTCGATTTTTTCGGCGCGATGCACGGAATCGACAAAAACGCGTTGCACGAGCGCAAGGAGATGCTCTTCCGCAAGTTCGGGATCGACCGCTTCCGCGAAGTGAAGGTCTCGGAGCTCTCGACGGGCATGGCGCAGAAGGTCTCCCTCGTGGTCTCCATTGTGCATGATCCCGAAGTCATCATCTTCGACGAGCCGACGAACGGTCTCGACGTGTTGACCGCAAAGGTCGTGACCGACTTCCTTGCGGAGCTCAAAGCGATGGGAAAGAGCGTGCTGCTCTCCACGCACATCTTCTCTCTCGTCGAGAAACTGTGCGACCGCGTGGGGATTATCATCGATGGAAAGATGACCGCCGAGGGAACGCTTGAAGAGCTCTGCGGCGGCGCGTCTTTGGAGGACACGTTTTTCCGCATTTACCGCGGGATCAAGGGGGATACGCTATGAAGCTTCTGGCATTGATCAAAAAGGAGTTCCGCCGCTTCTTTCACGACCCGCGGCTCCTTCTCACCGTCGTCCTTCCCGGGCTCTTCATCTTTGCGCTGTACTCGGTGATAGGCTCCGCCATCAGCGGGAACGCGACATATGAATATAATGTATATGTTGTGGGGCAGTCCCAAGTTGTCTCCGCGATTGAGGCGACCGTCAAAGAGAGCGGTTCGACCGTCCGCTGGCTGAATGGCAGCGAAGAGGAGGCGAGAAAGGCGATCGAAGAGCGGCAGGCGGACGCATGTCTGGTCTTTTCGGATCAATTCGACACGGCGGCGTCGGGTGCTCAGGTCGAACTCATTTACGATCTTTCCAACGAGAAGAGCTCCGCATTTTCTTCCGTCGCCTCTCCCGTTTTGCACGCCTATGGAATGCGCTTTTCCTTTGTGGCGACGAGCGTCACCGACGAGCAGAATTTCGGAAGGGAGGTGATCGCCAATATGATTCCCGTCCTCGTGGTCGCCTTCGTCTTTTCCGCCTGCATGAGCGTTACGCTCGAATCGGTGGCGGGGGAGAAGGAGCGGGGGACGCTCGGGACGATTCTCGCGACGTCCGTCAAACGCTCCCAGATTGCGCTCGGGAAGGTCATTCCGCTCAGCTGTATCGCCGCGCTCGGCGCCGCTTCGAGCTTTTTGGGCGTGATGCTCTCCATGCCGAAGCTCATGGGAATGAATTTAGCGACGGTCGCGGGGAGCTACGGATTTGTCAGCTATCTGTTTATCTTCCTGCTCATTCTGAGCTTTGTGCCTCTGATCGTCTCCGCCGTGACGGCGGTCTCCACCTATTCGAGGACGGTCAAGGAGGCGTCGGGCTATACGAGCGTCATCATGATTCTCGTCATGGTCGTGTCCCTCGTCACGTCCTTTATCTCCGCGGGGGATTGGTTTGTCGCCGTGCCCGTGCTCAATTCCGTCCTTGCAATCGAGGCGATTCTGCGCGGCAATATCATGGTCTGGCAGACTTTGGTGAGCGTTGCCGCCAATATCGTCTATACCGCGCTCCTCGTCCTTCTCATTGCGAGAATGTTTTCGAGCGAGCGGATCATGTTCCGCAAATAACGGGCGCGCCCTGCGATCTTCTTTCGGTGATTCTGTTCAACGGGGATCGCCGCGGTCTTAAAATCAAGGCGATGTTTCGACTGCGCTCAACATGACGTATTTTGGAATGCCTGTCTGTCGGTCGCCTGCGGCTCCCTCGGAATGACATGGGGTAGAGATTCCTCGGCTGCGCTCGGAATGACAAGGAGTAGAGATTCCTCGGCTGCGCTCGGAATGACAAGGGGTTGAGATTCCTCGGCTGCGCTCGGAATGACAGGTGTGTGCTCGGAATGACAAGGAGTAGAGATTCCTCGGCTGCACTCGGAATGACGGGTGTGCGCCCGGAATGACAAGAAAAATCGGGCGGCAGGAATTTTCCTGCCGCCCGGTTTCATATTTTTCGGATCAGGCGCGCTTTTGTTCGACGAGGCGATAGCCCTTCTTCGGCTTTAAGCGGAAGAAATCAATCTTGCCGCCGAACTTCACGGAGACGGCGAACAGCGCGATGCCCGCCACGCACAGGCAGATGACGATGATCGCCCACTCGTCGAGTTCTCCCGAATTGACGCGCGACCAGAGCTCGTTGATGCGTTCGCTCGCGTCCTCGCGGTAATAATCCATGACCGCACTCCGCGCCAGCACGTCCTTCGGCGGGAATTGCGCGTAGAGCTGGCGGCGCTCGGCGTTTTCTTTCTCCGCCGTGATCGTCACCTGTCCGTCCTCCGCGTCCTCGCCGAGGAAGAAGTAAGTCAGATCGTATTCCACCGTCTCGGTCTCCCCGTCCGGTTCGCAGGCATAGAGATCCTCCACGTAGCCGAGCATTTCGAGGTTTTCTCCCGCGATGACCGAGGTGTAGCCGATGTAATAGCTGTTCCGCATGGCGTTGTCCGGTCTCGAAAGATAGTTGACGAACGCCTGCGCCGCATGCTTTGTCTCGCCCGTGCCGTCCAAGTTGACATGGTTCGTCATGACCCAGCCGTCGAAGAAGAGGTTGGTGCCCGCGTCGGGGACGAAGAAGTTGAGAAACAGCTCGGAGCCCTCGATGACGTTTCCGTCCTCGTCCTCCTCGCCGCTCTCCGCCTCGTCGAGCGCATAGACGGCGTCGCCGCTCCATGCGTAGTTGAGCCAGATCTTCTCCTGTACCATGTCCGCCTTGCCCGTGTCCGTCTCGAAGCCGAGAATGTTCTGCTTGATCTCGTTTTTCAGGACGGGCTCGACCTTCGCGACCGTCTCGCTGTCCGTTGCGTTGAAGATCGCCGTGATACGGCGGGTATATTCCTCCTGCGGCAGGACGCCGTCCAAAAACTGTCTGCGAAGATCTTTGAGTTCGGGCTCAAACACGACGCCGAGCGCCGCAAAGTAGGTGTCGCGCACGTTGTCCTTCGCCGTGATCTTTCTTTGGAAGTCGCTGTTGAGGAAGGTCTGCCAGCCGCCTTTGTCGCTTTCGAGCATCTCGGGGTCCACATGTTCGGGATTGTAGACGAAGCCCGTCGTTCCCCACATGTATCCCGCGGCGTATTCGCTCCATCTGGGCGCGCCCTCGGGCGTTTCGAGCCCCGCGTTCGTCTCGAATTTCTTCTGAATGTAGGGCGAGACGTTGCGGATGTAGTAATTCGTCTCGATCGAAGGGTCGAAAAAGCTCTCGTCGTATTTTTCGAGATAGCCCTCCGCGGCGAGCTTCATGATCATGTAGTCGGAAGGGCACAGAAGATCGTATTCGTTGCCGAGCTTGATTTCGTTGTACATGTCCTCGTTCGTGCCGAAGGTGGAATATTCCACCCGCACCGGCTTCCGGTCGGGAAAGGTCTTTGCGTACCAATCCTCGAACTTGTCGATGATGGGATCGGTCGGCTCGCCCGTCTCGAAGTCGGCGTCGTAGCAGCCTTCCCCGCCCTCGTCGATATATTCTTCCCAATTATAGACCCTCAGCACGATCTCGTCCGAGCCGCAGCCGCCCAAGAGTCCGAGCGCGGGCGTGAGGAACATCGCCGCAAGCGCCACGCTGACCGCGCGTGTTTTGTTCCGTTTCATGCGTTTTCCTCCTTTTTGCGTCTGCCGACGAGATTGGAGACGAGCACGAACAGCACGATGACGACGAAGAGGATCGTCGTAAGCGCCCAGAACGAGGAGAGGGTCGCCGCCGTGTGCGCGTTGCCCTTCGTCGTTGCGTTGTAGACGTAGGTGGAGATCGTGTCGAATCCCGCGGGGCGGGTGTACATTGTAACGATGTAATCGTCGAGGGAGAGGTTGAAGGGGCTCGCGCCGAGGTCGAGCGCGGCTTCATAGAGGGAGTTGTCCATCTGTTTGAGCTTGGGAATGACCGAGAGCACCACGAAGGGCGTGCAGATGACCATGTGCCCGATGAGAAGGGTGAAATAGGATTTCCCGAATCCGACCGCCACAAACGTGACCGCAAGCGCGAGCGCCGTGACGATCTCCGCATTGATGACGGGGATCTGCGAGACGGCGTGGATCGTGCCCTTGACGCGCTTTTTGCAGTAGTACATGCCGAGCGCGCCCGCCGTGCCGAGCACCGTGGAGAGCGTCGCCGCGAGAAAGGCGAGGAGAAGGGTGTTGCCGATCATGCCGAGCACCTTCGGATTGGTAAACAGCGCCGAATAATGGGCGAAGGAGAAGCCCTCGAATTTGCCGATCATGTCCGTCTTGTCGAAGCTGTACACGGCAAGGAGCAGGATGGGGGAGTAGCAGAGCAGAAGGACTAAGCCGACAAATCCCCATTTGAGACAGCTCAAAAGCGTTTTCTTTCTGTTCATAGATTTGTCCCCCGAACGTTATCTTCCGCCTTGAATCCGCCCGACAGCCAGGTGGAGACAAAGACGATGACGAGAAGCACCAGCGCAACCATCGAGCCCATGTGCCAGTCGTTCCCGAAATAATTGGAGATGAATTTGCCGATGATCGTCACCTTCGCGTTCCCGAGCATGTCTGAAACGACGTAGTTCGTCATGGACGGCAGAAAGACCATCGTGACGCCGCTCATGATCCCGGGCATCGAGAGGGGAAGGGTGATCCGCGTAAAGGCGGTCAGCGCGTTCCCGCCGAGATCCGCGCTCGCCTCATAGAGGCTGTTGTCGATCTTCATCATCGTCGTGTAGAGGGGCAGGATCATGAAGGGCAGAAAGTCGTAAACCATGCCGACCACCGTCTTGAAGTAGTTCGCGCCCGTCAGCCAAGAACCCCACCAGTCCCCCTCGGAGGGGATGGACGCCAGAAGATTGAAGATCTCGCGGAGAGCGTTGATTCTCAAAACGAAGTTGATCCACATCGGCACGACGAAGAGCATGAGAATCACGAATTTCTTTTTGAGCTTGCTCCGCGCCAGAATACACGCGATGGGATAGGCGATGAGCAGGCAGATGACCGTCGTGACAAGCGCAATGACGAGGGAATAGACGATCGTCGACAGCTTGGTCGGATCGGAGAAGAATTTGATGAAGTTGGAGAACGAAATGTTGTTGTTCTGATCCGTGAAGGCGTAGAATACGATGACGAGCATCGGCACGATCACGAAAAAGACGAGAAAGACCGCATAGGGAATGCAGAGTGATTTGCGCGTAAAACGGGGCAGTTTCATCTCTTTTTTTCCTCCGTATGCTTCAAAGTCAGCTTGATCTTCTCCTTCGGAATGATCACCGACACATAGTCGTTCTCATTCCAGAGGTCGTCCGTCGAGAATACGAAGTCTTCCTCGCTCTCCTCCGTGCGCACGATCAGGCGGTAGTGGTCGCCCTTATATATAATGGAAATGATGTGTCCCGTCGTGCCGCCCGCCTCTTCGTCGTCCGAGATCGTGATGTCGTTGAGACCGACTTCCACGGTGACTTCCGTGCCCGTGAGATCGAGCTTTTCGCCCTCCGCCGTGATGAGATAGTCCTCCTCGTCGAGATGGCTGCCGGGATAGAGTTTCGTCACGTCGCATTCGAATTCGCCGTCCGCAAATTCGACGGTGTTCCGCTTGGTGATCACGCCGTCGAAGATATTGGAGGTGTATTTCGGCTTCATGAGATGGATGCCGTCGGGCGCGATGTTGAGCCCGATCTGTTCCCCGACGTTGCGGCTCTCCGTGCTCTGGACGATGAGCTCGTACTTTCCGACCTTCACGGTGATCTCATAGTGGATGCCCTTGAACACGACGGAGAGCACTTCGCCTTTGAGCGCGCCCTCCCCGGGCGGGCACATTTTGAGATCTTCGGGGCGCACGACGACGTCCACGAGCTCGTTGACTTCGAACTCGTCGAGACAGGAGAACGTCTTTCCGCAGAAGCGCACCTTCTTGTCCCCCGTGACCGTGCCGTTCATGATGTTGCTCTCGCCGATGAAGTCCGCGACGAAGGTATTTGCGGGTTCGTCGTAGATTCCCTTCGGCGTGCCGATCTGCTGGACGACCCCGTCCGCCATGACGACGATCGTGTCCGACATCGTGAGCGCCTCCTCCTGATCGTGCGTGACGTAGATGAACGTGATGCCGAGGCGGCGGTGGATCTCTTTGAGTTCGAGCTGCATCTCTTTGCGCATTTTCAGATCGAGCGCGCCGAGGGGCTCGTCGAGAAGCAGGATCTCGGGTTCGTTCACGACCGCGCGCGCGATGGCGACGCGCTGTTGCTGTCCGCCCGAGAGGGTGGAGATCGACCGCTTTTCGAATCCTTCGAGGTCGACGAGCGCAAGCGCCTTTTTCACCTTTTCGGAGATCTCCTTCTTCGTGAGCTTCTCCTTTTTGGTGTATCGCTCGCCCTTGTCGTTCTCATAGGTGTTGACGACCTTCTTGCACCTGAGCCCGAACGCGATGTTTTCGAACACGTTCAGGTGGGGGAAGAGCGCGTACCGCTGGAATACCGTGTTGACGGGACGCTTGTTGGGCGGGAATTGGGAGATGTCCTGCCCGTTCAGAAGGATCTTTCCGCTCGTGGGCAGGTCGAATCCCGCAATCATCCGGAGCGTTGTCGTCTTTCCGCAGCCGGAGGGACCCAGAAAGGTGATAAATTCGCCCTTCTTGACATAGAAACTCATGTCCTCGATGACGACGTTGTCGCCGTACGCTTTGGTGACGTTCCTCAGTTCGATGATTTTTTCAGCCATCGTGGTTTCTCCTTTTCGTTCTTCGCGCGGCATGCCGCGGATCGCATACAGAGTGCCCGCCGCAGACGCGGCGGTCGCTTAAAAGTTGGGCGGGGTGGAGATCCAGAGAAATCTCGCCTTTCCCTTTCCTTTATTGATAATATAGTGTTCCTTGTTCGCGGTGAAGTAAAAACTCTCTCCCTTTGCGGCGATGTGCGCCTTGTTCTCCTTGACGATCGCGATCTTCCCTTCGAGCACGAACCCGAACTCCTCGCCCTCATGGGGGAAATCCACGCCCGTCGCCGCGTTCGGAAGAAGCTCCACGAGAATCGGCTCCATCATGTTCTTCTGCGCGTTCGGGATCACCCATTGGAGGGTCATTCCGTCCGACTGCTTCTCAATGTACTCCTCCTGCGGAAAAACGAGCTTTTCCTCCGTCTCCTCGCGGAAAAAATCCGATAAATTCGTGCCGAGCGCGTTCAGAAGATCGACAAGCGTCGCGATCGAGGGGCTCGTCAGATCGTTTTCGAGCTGGGAGATGTATCCCTTCGTCAGCTCGCAGCGGTCCGCAAGCTCCTCCTGCGTGAGGTTGATCTTCTGCCGCAGGTCTCTCAGCTTTGCTCCCAGTTCCATGTTCTCTCCCTCCGCCGCGGTTCAGTATTTGTAAACTTTTCGGCAGATATTGCAATACTTTCGAAATATTAAACAAAAAGTTTACTTTTAATAAACACACGACGCCGAAAAGTATAGGATATCTTCCCGCAAATGTCAAATGTTTTTTCGCATTTTCCGGAAAAATGACAAAATGATTGTTTTCGGGACAAAACAGAGGGGAAAAGCGTTTGAAATTGACGAAAACAGGCGAAAATTGTCAAAGAACGCCGCGCGGCGCCCAACGTCGGGCGCCGCGCGGCGCATGAAAAAAGGCGTCCTCTGCGGAACGCCTTTGAAAATAGCTGCGGTTATGCGATGGCGGCGAGCTTCTTTGCGAGCTTTGCCTTCTTGTTCGCGGCGTTGTTTTTGTGCAGAATGCCCTTCGAAGCGGCGGAGTCGATCGCGGAGACGGTCTCGGGATAGAGCTTGTTCGCGGTCTCCTTATCCCCCGCGCCTACGGCTGCGAGGAACTTCTTGATCTGCGTTTTGAGCGCGGATTTGATCGCCTTATTCTGCTGCGCCTTCTTCTCGCTGACGAGAACGCGCTTTTTTGCGGATTTGATGTTTGCCACGGTATTTCTCCTTCAAATTCTATTTCAATACTTCGCTATTTTAGCATAAAATAAAATGCTTGTAAACTGTTTTTTACCGAAAATGAAACAAAAAAATCGGAAATCTTCCGAAAAAAAGGGGGAGAACATGGCAAAGACGGTGACGGTGGGCGTATTTGACAGCGGATTGGGCGGGTTGACCGTCCTGAAAGAGTGCGTGCGGGTCGTCCCCCGGGCGCGCTATCTCTATTTGGGCGACAATGCGAACGCACCCTACGGATCGAAGCCGGAGGAGGAGATCTTCGCGCTCACCCTCGCCGCGGTCAACAAGCTCCGCAGAAGGGGAGCGGACGTAATCGTCCTCGCCTGCAATACGGCGACGGCGGTGTGTCTCGACCGCCTCCGCGCGCAGTTCCGCTTTCCCGTGCTCGGCTCGGAACCCGCCGTCCTGCCCGCCGCCCGCGCCGCGAAAGACGTGCTCGTCCTCGCCACGCCGTGCACCGCGAAAAGTCCCCGCCTCGCCGCGCTCATCGCCCGCTGTCCCGGTTGCCGTTTCACCGTCTTTCCCGCGGAAGGGCTCGCGGGCGCGGTGGAACGGTGGCTGCTCGGCGGCGTCCCGCTCCGCCTCGGGGACCATCTCCCCGCGGGAAAGTTCGACGGCGTCGTCCTCGGCTGCACCCACTTCGTGTTCCTCCGCAAAGAGATCGCCGAATATTACCGCGCACCCGTCTTTGACGGGGGAGAGGGGGTGGCAAATCGGCTCAAAACGGTACTTTTCGACAGATCTCGAAAAATTGAAGGGATTGGAAGCCACGAATGTTTAGAGCTTGACAATAGACGGATACCCCCCAATTCTTTTCAAAAAACTACAAAAAATGCGATAATATTTCTTGGTTCGAGCAAAAATGCAAACAAATGTGTATATAAACAAATGTTTGATAACATTTTTCCGTATAATTCAACAAAAAAATGTAAAAAAACATAGAAAGAAGTGGAAAATGTTCCCTAAAAGGCTTGACAGATCAAAAACAGGGTGATATAATGATTTCAGATTTGTGATTTTCGCTCGGATACGGGCAAAGGGGGATCTGCGATGGAAGGCTTTTTCGGTCACATAGATCATAAGATCGACGCGAAGTTCCGCGTGCGGATTCCCGTGGAGTACCGCGGCAAGATCGAGGAGAAGATCTACTTCGTCGTGCGTCCCAACCGGTGTATCGGCGTCTATCCCGAAGGAAAATGCAACGAGCTCATTGCCCAGCTTTCCTCCATCAAGACCAACGACGAAAATTACGCCTTTGCAAATTTCCTCATCGGCTCCATCATGGAGATCAACGAGGACGACCAGGGACGGATCGTCATTCCCAACTTTTACAGAGAATACGCCGATCTTTCGCCCGACTGCAAGGTGGTGACGACGGGGTGCATTGATCATCTCGAAATCGGTTTGCGCAAGGAAGAAAAGATCGACTTCGAACAGGTCCGTCTCGGATTCGGCAGCATGCCGCTCTGATATGGAACCGTTCTATCACGCCCCGGTCATGCTCCGAGAAGTGATCGAGGGGCTCGGCATTAAGGACGGCGGCGTCTATTTCGACGGAACGGTGGGCGGAGGCGGACATTCCTTTGCCATCCTGTCGGAGAACGAAACCGTCCGTCTCATCGGAACGGACAAGGACGCCGAGGCGATCTCGGCGGCGGGCGCCCGTCTCGCTCCCTTTGCGGGAAGATTCGGGCTGTATAAATCGGATTTCAGAAACTACGGAGAAGTTCTCAACCGGGCGGGCGCGGATCAGCTCGACGGCGTGCTATTGGATTTCGGGATTTCCTCGCATCAGATTGACGATACCGGGCGAGGGTTCTCTTACCGGAAAGCGTCCGCGCCGCTCGATATGAGAATGGACCGTGATTCTTCCTTTACCGCGGAGATCGTGGTGAACGAGTATCCCGAGGACAAGCTGTTCCGCATTCTGCGCGACTACGGCGAAGAGAAGTTTGCGTCGTCCATTGCGCGGAATATCGTGCGGAAGCGGGAGATCTCGCGCATCACGACCTGCGGCGAACTCGCCGAGACGGTGGAGGAGAGCATTCCCGTGCGGATGCGGTCGCCCGCGTGCGCGCGGCAGACCTTTCAGGCGATCAGGATCGAAGTGAACAATGAGCTGACGGGGCTCGGGGAGTGTATCCGCGGGCTCGTACGGCGGCTCAAACCGGGGGGCAGGATCTGTATCCTCACCTTCCATTCCCTCGAGGACAGGATCGTCAAAGAGACCTTCCGGGATCTCAATTCGGACTGTACCTGCCCGAAGAGCCTGCCCGTCTGCGTCTGCGGGAAACGGAGAGAGCTCTTGCTCGTGAACCGCAAGCCGATCACGGCGAGCGAGGCGGAACAGAGAGAAAATTCGCGCAGTAAATGCGCAAAATTGCGGATCGCGGAAAAGATTCGCGCATGAACGGCTTTTACGAAGAATAAAATTAAGGAGAAATGCTATGGCTGGCATGAAGGTGCTGGAAAGAGAAATCGAAAAACAAAGCGAGGAGCTGAAAAACGCCGCGCAGGAATCCGTATCGGAGGCACAACGCGAGCATGACAGCATGATCGCCGAGAACTATCGGAATCTGATCCGCACCGAGCAGGAGAACCGCTACCAACCGTACGCTCCTTTGAACAGCGCCACGGTCAGAACGTACGAAGCGCCCGCTTCGCCCTTGCGCTCTCCCCATGTGCCCGCATACCAGCAGCCCGAGCTCGCCGCGGCGGAACACCATGCGCCCGCGGTGCCCACGTCGCCTGACGCTCCCAGCGCAAAGGCGCGCATCGACGATTACGTCCGCGTCACCGTCGGAATGGACAGCGTGAAGCGGTTCGCGGATCTGCAAGAGCCCGCAAAGGCGTACGATTACGCCGCGCCCGCTCCCGCACAGCCCGCGTATGATTCCGCCTACGCGCCGGCCTATGCGCCCGCGCCCGAACGGGAGACGCGCAGAGGGCTCTTCGAGGACGTCGAATTCAAGAACGGAGAGGCGCTCCGCCATGCGGCGGCAGAAAGCAGCGCCGCGGCGCCCGCCTACGCGCCGACCTACGCGCCCGCGCCCGAATATACTCCCGAATATGCGCCCGCATATTCGCCGGACGAAGAGGACGAGGACAGCCTTCCCACCCGCCGTACGATGGACACCGTCCGCAAGGCGGAGGAGATGCGCAAGGAGCAGACCCGCTTCCTCTCCGCGCTCTCGGCAAAGGCAAAGCTCGCGCTCGTCGCGGTGACGGTCGCCGTGATCGTACTCATCGCCGTCATCTGCGTCAACACCGCGATTCTGAACTCGCTCAATTCGGACCTCGCCGCCCATGAAGAGGAGCTCGGACGTCTCACCGAGACATATAACGGCATCGTCGGGGAGATCGACGATCTCACTTCCCCCGAAAATATCGAGAGATGGGCGACCGAACACGGCATGACGCCGCCTGAGGTCTGACCGGATCCGCATGGAGGTGCGGCATCAAACAAAGACTATCGGACTATTCAATCACTGTCCTACGAAAGAGGTTATTTGCCATCATTTTGGCAATAACCTTTCTTTTTTGCCTTTTTTTGTCCCGCTTCCTCTATGTCCAGCTCATCTGGCGGGAGGATCTCGTCTACCGCGCCCTCGACCAGTGGACGCGGGAGATTCCCGTCACCGCCTCGCGCGGCAGAATTTTCGACCGCAACGGGGAATTGCTCGCGGGCAACGAGAGCGCGTATACCGTCTATGCCCGCGCCAACGCAGTCAAGGATCCCGAGTATTCCGCGCGCGTCCTGTCGTCTCTGACCGGGCTCGGATACGACGGGATCTACCAAAAGCTCACCGACCGCTCCCGTTCGGAGATCACCGTCGTCAAACAGGCGGAGAAGTCCTTCGTCCGTTCCATCGAGGGGGCGAATCTTCCCGGGGTGTATTACGCGCGGGACAACAAGCGGATCTATCCCTACGGCAGTCTCGCCGGGCAGGTGATCGGCTTCACGTCGGAGGGAAAATCCGGGACGACGGGCGTCGAGCTCTTCTACAATTCCTTCTTGAAGGGGGAGGACGGGGAGATTCTCTATGACACCGATCTCGTCGGCGTCGAGCTCGAAGGCGCGAGCGCGGCGTATCTTCCCGCGACGGACGGGCTCGACGTCACGCTCACTCTCGATTACCGCATTCAGGCGATCGCCGAGGAGGCGATGGGCAGGGTTCTCGAAACGTCCTCCGCAAAGGCGGCGCAGGCGGTTGTCATTGATCCCGGGGATTTCTCCGTGCTGGCGATGGTCAATCTGCCCTGTTTCGATCTCAACGACCCGCCCCGCGACGATCTCTCCGCGCTCAATGCGCTCTCCCGCAATCGCCTCGTCAGCGACATCTATGAGCCCGGCTCGACGTTCAAAATCATCACCGCCGCCGCCGATCTCGAAGAATATCTGCGGGGAAATCCCGCCGCGCTCCCGCCCGATCACATCTTTCCGAGCAGCCGCACCCGTTCGGTGGACGGCACGACGATCAAGTGTTGGAGCGATCATAAAAACGGAAAACATGCCAACCAGACCCTCGCCGAGGCGTTGAACAACAGCTGTAACCCCTGTTTCGTCGATCTCGCGCTCTCGCTCGGGACGGAGACCTTCTATTCCTATCTCGGGGCGTTCCGCTTCGGCAGGGCGACGGGCGTCGACTTTTCGGGCGAGTCGATCGGAATGCTCCTGCCCGAGGCGACGGTGCGGGACTGCGATCTTGCGCGCATCGGGTTCGGGCAGACGATCGCCGTCTCGCCGTTGCAGCTCGCGTGCGCCGCGGCGTCCGCCGTCAACGGAGGGTACTACTATACCCCGCATCTGCTCAAATCCATCTCTGCGGACGACGGCTACGTCTTACAGCGGACGGAAAAGACGTTGATCGGCAGAACGATCGGGGAAGAGGCGTCGGCGATGCTCGCGGGCATGCTCGAAGGGGTCGTCAGGGACGGGAGCGGCAAACACGCCTACATCGAGGGATACCGCGTCGGCGGAAAGACGGGCACCGCCCAGAAATACGAGAACGGACAGATCGCGCAGGGGAAGTACGTCTCCTCCTTCGTGGGCTTTTTCCCCGCAGACAAGCCGCGCTATCTCGCCCTCGTCATCGTGGACGAACCGCAGGGGTCCTATTACGGCAGTACCGTCGCCGCGCCGTGCGCCAAAGAAATTTTCGAAGGGATCATCGACGTGATGAACATCGCGCCGTCGGGAGGCTGATATGAAACTATCCGCGCTTGCAAAGGAACTCAAAGGAGGAACCCTGAAAGGGGACGCGGAGATCTCCGCGCTCTGTACGGACAGCCGCGTCGCGGGGGAGGGAGATCTCTTCTTCTGTTTCCGCGGCGGACATGCCGACGCGCACGATTTTGCCGAGGAAGCGGTGATGCGGGGGGCTTCCGCCATCGTATGCGAACGCCCGCTCCCGCTCTCCTGCCCGCAGCTCGTCGTAGAGGACGGGCGGAAGGCGATGGCGCTCCTTTCCGCCGCCTTCTACCGCCACCCCGAGCGCGCGATGCGCATGGTCGGCGTCACGGGCACCAACGGAAAGACGACGACCGCCCATCTCCTCCGCGCGATCCTCACCGAGGCGGGACGGCGCGCGGGGCTCATCGGAACGCTCGGCGCAAGCTATCTGGACCGCTCCGTTCCGCCCGATCTCACCACGCCCGATCCCGTGAGCCTCTTCTCCCTGCTCGCCGATATGCGGGAGTGCGGCGTGCAGGACGTCGTGATGGAAGTCTCCGCGCACGCGCTCGCCCTCGGAAAGACCGATCCCATCCGCTTCGATGTGGCGATCTTCACCAATCTCACGCGCGATCATCTCGATTTCTTCGGCGATATGTCCGCCTACGGCGAGGCGAAAAAATCTCTCTTCACGCCCGCGCGCTGCAAATTTGCCGTGCTCAACGCGGACGACCCGTTCTCGCGCAAGCTCGGCGGCGTTCCGCACATGACCTACGGGCTCGATACCCCCGCCGACGCGTTTGCCTTCGTCGAGGAGGAGGGACTGCGGGGATGCAGGCTGCTCATCAATCTCGAAGACGAGCTCTGCGAGGCGGAACTGTCCCTCACGGGACGGCACAACGTCTCGAATGCGCTCGCCGCCGCCTGCGCCGCAAGCCGCCTCGGCGCGGATATGGACGCCGTTGCCCGCGGGATCGGCGGGACGAAGGGGGTGGACGGCCGTCTCGAATGGGTCGCCTCCTTCCGGGGCGCGGACATCTTTGTCGACTTCGCCCACACGCCCGACGGGCTCGAAAAGTCCCTCTCCGCCCTCCGTCCGCACTGCAAGGGCAGGCTCGTACTGCTCTTCGGCTGCGGGGGGAACCGTGACGGTGGAAAGCGCGCACTCATGGGGGAGACCGCCGCGAAATTCGCCGACTTCACCGTGATCACCTCCGACAACCCCCGCTACGAAGATCCCTGCGCCATCATCGGCGAGATCGAAAAGGGGTTCTCCGCGCGTTCCCGCTCCTATGTCGCCGTGGAGGACCGCGAAAGGGGAACGGAGTACGCCCTCCGCTCTCTCCAAAAGGGAGACGTTCTCCTCGTCGCGGGCAAGGGCGGGGAGACGTACCAGGAGATCATGGGAATAAAATACGACTACAACGACAAAGCTGTAATCACGGCGCTCATCGGGAAACTGCAATGAAGATTCTATCCTGTCTCCTTCTTTCCTTTGCCCTTTCCCTCCCGCTCTGCGCGGCGGAGATCCCGTTGCTCAGGCGGGTAGGGGCGGGGCAGAATATCCTTTCCTACGTCAAAGAACATGCGAGCAAGGGGGGCACGCCCACAATGGGCGGGCTCGCCTTCGTCCTCGCCGCCGCCCTCTCCGCCCTCTTTCTCTCAAAGGACGGGGACAAGCCCTTTTTCGTCGCCCTCGCCGTCGGGCTCGGCTATCTCGCCGTCGGCTTTCTCGACGATCTGCTCAAAAAGCTCCGCGGAAAGAATCTCGGGCTCCGTCCCTATCAGAAGATTTTTTTCCAGCTCGCGGTCGCCGTCGTCGCCTCCGTCTATTGCTGTCTCAACGGGCTCACCGTACTGCGGATCCCGTTCACCCGCCTCTCCTTTGCGATCGGCTGGTGGATGCTCCCGCTCGGCGTTCTGGTCTATCTCGCAACGGTCAACAGCGTCAATCTCACCGACGGGCTCGACGGGCTCGCCGGCTCGACCTGCGCCGTCTTTTTCCTCGTCCTCGGGATTCTGCTCTCCTTGCAGGGGGAGAGCGGCGCGACGTCGTCCCTCTGCCTCT
The DNA here is from genome assembly GCA_947630245.1 of uncultured Clostridia bacterium. Lineage (GTDB taxonomy): Bacteria > Bacillota > Clostridia > Christensenellales > Borkfalkiaceae > Gallimonas. The sequence continues at coordinate 30,350 of CANRGR010000010.1, forward strand.
GCCTCACGGGGGCGCTCGGGGCGTATCTCGTGTTCAACGTCAACCGCGCGAGCGTCTTTATGGGAGATACGGGCTCCCTCTCCCTCGGCGGGTTTGCCGCCTCCTGCGCGCTCTTCACGGGCAACGCCCTCGTGATCCCCATCCTCGGCGCGATGTTTGTCCTTTCAAGCATATCCGTCATCATTCAGGTAATATACTATAAAAAAACGGGCAAGCGCGTCTTTCTCATGGCGCCGATCCATCATCATTTTCAGGAGAAGGGATACACCGAAGGGAAGATCGCCTACGTCTATTCCGTGATCACGGCGGTGCTCGGAGGGCTCGTCTTGCTCCCGTTTGTCTGATCCCCGCGGGCGACCCGCAGGGGAAAAAGGAGAATCGAATGCTTTATTCTACCCAGACCTTTCTCGTGGCGGGGCTCTCCCGCTCGGGTATCGCGGCGTCGGAGTTTCTGCTCTCCCGCGGCGCAAGGGTGTACTGTTTCGACGACGTGGAGGAGGGCGCGGTCGCCGCAACCGCCGCCTCCCTCGCCGCAAAGGGATGTACGGTAATACATAAAGAGGAGCTCGAACAGAGGGCGGCGGAGTGCGATATTCTCGTGCTCAGTCCCGGGATTCCCGTCGATCACCCGCTGCCCGTCTCCTTCCGCCGCGCGGGAAAGCGCATTCTCGGCGAGATGGAGCTCGGCGCGCTCGCGCTCCGCGCTCCCGCGGTCGCCGTCACGGGCACGAACGGCAAGACGACCACCGTCACCATGCTCGACGGGATTTTCAAGGCGGCGGGAAAGAAGAGCGTCGCCTGCGGGAACATCGGCAGACCGCTCTCCTCCTGCGTCGACGAACTCGGCGAGGACGGGCTCGCCGTCGTCGAAGTGTCCTCCTTCCAGCTCGAAACTCTCTCCTCCCTCCGCCCGCACGTCGCCGTCGTGCTCAACGTCACCGAGGATCATCTCAACCGCCATTACAACATGGACAACTACGTCTATCTCAAATCGCGCATTCTCAAAAACTGCGCGGAGAGCGAGTATGCCGTGCTCAACCACGACGATCCCATCACCCGCTCGTTCGCCGAAAAGACGAAGGCAAAAGCGGTCTGGTTTTCCTTGCGCGAACCCGTGGACGGCGGATATCTCTCGGACGGCTGTTTCTGTTTCCGCGGGGAAAAGCTCTTTCCCGTTCCGGAGCTGCCCCTCGACGGCGATCATAACGCCGCAAACGCCCTCGCCGCCATCTGCGCGGCGAAGATCATGGGGGTGAAGTCCGAGACGATCGTCTCCGCCCTGAAAACCTTCCGCGGCGTCGCGCACCGCTTGCAGCGCATCGGCGAGATCGGCGGCGTGACCTTCATCGACGACAGCAAGGCGACCAACGTGGATTCGGCGATCAAGGCGGTCGGAAGCGTGAAGGGGGAGAGCGTCTTGCTCGTCGGCGGGAAGGACAAGGGCTATTCGTATGAGCCGCTCTTCGACGCGGTCAGAAATTCGGGCGTCGTCCACTGCGTCATCTACGGCGAGAACGCCTTCCGCATTCTCAACGCCGCCCTCAAAAAGGGATTCACCGCCGTCACGCTCTGCCGTCCCTTCGACGTCGCCGTGCGCGTCGCCTATCTCACCGCAAAGCCCGGGCAGAATCTGCTGCTCTCGCCCGCGTCCGCGAGTTTTGACGCCTTCCGCAACTATGAGGAGCGGGGAGACAGGTTCCGCGAGCTCATGACTCTCCTCGCGGGGGAGAAAAAGCCGCAGGAAACGGCCGTGACGGAGGACGATTCCTTTGCCGAATAGACCAATCCGTCTCCGCGGCGGGGACGCGCGGACGAAGGGGGATCTTTGGTTTCTCTTTGCCGTTCTCCTGCTCGCCGCCTACGGGATCGTCTGCGTGTACTCCGCAAGCTCCTACAACGCCGAAGTGCAGTACGGCGATCCGCTGTTTTTCGTCAAGAAACAGATCCTCGGCTTTGTGCTCGGCACGGGCGCGATGATCGGAATCTCCTTTCTCCGCCCCGAACGCTTCCAAAAGCTCGGTCTGCCCGCCGTGCTTCTCTCCCTCGTCCTGCTCGCGCTCGTCTTTGTGCCCGGCGTGGGGAAGAGCAACTACGGCGCGACCCGCTGGATCGGCGTCGGGAGCTTCACCGTCCAGCCCTCCGAGATCGCAAAATACGCGCTCGTCCTCTTCTCGGCGGGCTTTTTTGCAAGAGATCCCGCCCGCATGCGGAGCTGGAAGGGCATCTTCGCCGTGCTCGGGACGGGACTTGCGATCTGCCTGCTCATCATGCTCGAACCCAACATGTCGGTGACGATGTGCGTCGGCGCGGTCACAATCGGCATGATCTTCCTCTCGGGCGCGCCCTTGAAGAAGATGGCGCTCATCGCCGTGCCCGTCCTCTTCGCCGTGCCCGCGCTCATCGTCGCGGAGCCGTACCGTCTCCGCCGCCTGTCCGCCTTCCTCGACCCGTGGGCTTCCCCCAAAGGGGAGGGATACCAGCTCATCCAATCCCTCTACGCCCTCGCAAACGGGAATTTTTTCGGAACGGGTCTCTTCCGCTCCCGCCAGAAATACCGCTTTCTGCCCTTTGCGGAGAGCGACTTCATTCTCTCCGTCATCGCCGAAGAGACGGGCTTTTTCGGCGTGATTCTCCTCTTCTCCCTCATCGGATTCATCCTCTGGCGGGGATTCCGCATCGCGCGGAACTGCGACAGCTTCTACGGCTACATGCTCGTCTCGGGCGTCATGCTCGTCTTTGCCGTACAGACCGCCCTCAACGCGCTCGTCGTCAGCGGCTGTATTCCCCCGACGGGGCTCCCGCTTCCGCTCATCAGCGCGGGGAATACGTCGCTCATCGTCACAATGGCGGCGATGGGGATCGTCTACGGCGTATCGAGGCACAACGGAAGGCGGGGAAGTCATAAGATGTAGAGAGAAAAAATACGCAGGTCTGCGGACGCTCTTTCGGGGGCGTGCGCTTTGTCGGGTTGCGTCCGGCGGCTTGCGTAAGGAGAGATGACTTATGGATAAATTTATAATAGACGGGGGAAGGCGGCTCTGCGGCGCCGTACGGCTGCAATCGGCAAAGAACGCCGTGCTGCCCCTCTTCGCCGCGTCT
>CANRGR010000011.1 GCA_947630245.1 uncultured Clostridia bacterium
GATCAAAGAGGAGACCGGCATCAACTACGCCGACGTGGAGCGGCAGATCCTTCTCAGAAACGTCGACCGGAATTGGATCGACCACATCGACGAAATGGACCGCCTCCGCAAGGGAATCGGACTGCGCGCCTATGCCCAGACGGATCCCATCATCGCCTACAAGCAGGAAGGCTCGGCAATGTTCAACGAAATGGTGGAACGGATCCAGACGAATACGGTCGCGATGCTCTTGAAGGTAAGGGTGGAAGTCCGCCAGCAGCCCGTCTCGCGCGTCATGCCGACGATCGCGCCCGCTTCCGCGCCCGCGGCGCAGGACGAAGCGCAGAAGGCGCCCGAAGCGCCCGCAGAGCGCTCGGCTCCCATCGCGGGACCGCAGATCCCCGCGGCGATTGACGTAGACAGCCTCCGGACCAGCGGGTCGAGCAAGTTCAATCCCGCCTCCATGCCCAAAAAGAAGAAGATCGGTCCGAACGATCCTTGCCCTTGCGGCTCCGGATTGAAATATAAGAAGTGCCACGGCAAACCGTAAGATCAAGCGGAGCACGGAGTGATATGTTCAAAGCAGACGATTACAGATTGAGAATGAAGTCCCTCGAAGACACGCTCGGCGAGGCAAAGTATGCTCTCGACATCGACCACCGCTATGATCAGCTCAAAACGCTCAAAGCGGAGCAGGAGAAGCCCGAGGTATGGCAGGATCTCGAACGTTCGAAGAAGATCGGGCGGGAGATCGCGTCCATCGAAGGGAAAATCTCTTCCTACGAGGCGGGCAGAAAGGCGATCGACGACGCAAACGAGATCATAGATCTCATCGAAGAGACGGAAGAGGAAGATCTCGTGCCCGAGCTCGACAAAATGATTCAGACCGCCGAAAAGGACATCGAGGAGATGCGCATCCGCGCCCTTCTCCGCGGCAGATACGACGGCAGTAACGCGCTTTTGGCGCTCCACGCGGGCGCGGGGGGCACCGAGGCGTGCGATTGGTGCTCGATGCTCTACCGCATGTATTGCCGCTATGCGGAAAAGAACGGATTCAAAGTGACCGAGATCGACCGCCTTGCCGGCGACGGCGCGGGACTCAAATCGGTCGATTTCAAGATCGAAGGGGAGAACGCATACGGCTATCTCAAAGCCGAGATCGGCGTTCACCGCCTCGTGCGCATTTCGCCCTTCGACGCGAACAAACGCCGCCAGACGTCGTTCGCATCCCTCGAAGTCATGCCCGAAGTTGAGGACGACGGCGAAATCGAAATCAAGGACGAGGACATCCGCATCGACGTCTACCGCTCCTCGGGCGCGGGCGGACAGAAGGTCAACAAGACGGAGACCGCAATCCGCATCACGCACTTTCCGACGGGGATTGTCGTCACCTGCCAGAACGAGCGCAGCCAGCTCCAAAACAAGGAAATGGCATTCAAGTATCTGCGCTCCAAACTGATCGAAAAACAGCTTGAACAGCGCATGGCGGAGGAGGCGGCGCTCAAAGGGGAGACCAAAAAGATCGAGTGGGGCTCCCAGATCCGCTCCTATGTCTTTTGTCCCTACACCCTCGTCAAGGACCACAGAACGGGCTATGAGATGGGGGACGTTCAGGCGGTGATGGACGGCGATATTCAGGGATTTATCATTGATTATCTCAAAAAATCATAAGTTATGTCAGACATAATACTATGCAAAAGCCAAAAAACCGAAAAGACGGATCCGATCATTCTCGGAATTGAGTCCTCCTGCGATGAAACGGCGGCAGCCGTGATCCGCGGGAGGTCGTTGCTTTCCGACGAGATCATCTCCTCCGCGCCCGTGCAGGCGCAGTACGGCGGCGTCGTTCCCGAGATCGCCTCCCGCGCGCATACCGACGCGGTGGACGAAGTCGTGCGGCGGGCGCTGAAAAGCGCGGGGATCAAGAAGGAGGAGCTCGACGCGGTCGCGGTGACCTACGGCGCGGGACTTTTGGGCGCGCTTTTGGTGGGACTTTCCTTTGCAAAGGCGTTTGCCTTCGGGCTCGGTATTCCGCTCATCGGAGTGAACCATATCCGCGGGCATCTTGCCGCCGCGTATCTCGAAGACGCGGAGCTTGCCCCGCCCTTTGTCACTCTCCTTGCGAGCGGGGGACATACCGCGATTCTGTATGCGGAGTCGGAGACCGGATTCCGTTCGCTCGGCGGCACGGTGGACGACGCGGCGGGCGAGGCGTTCGACAAAGTCGCCCGCGTTTTAGGGTTGCCCTATCCCGGAGGACCGCATCTCGAAGCGCTCGCGCGGGAGGGAAGTCCCGTCGTTCCGCTTCCTAAGATGTTCAAGGGAGAGGGCGGATACCGCTTTTCGTACAGCGGGCTCAAAACGGCGGTGATCAACTATATTCATACGAAGGAGATGAAGTCGGAGGCGTGGAGCCGCGCGGACGTCGCCGCTTCCTTTCAGCATGCCGCGCTCGATATCCTCGTCGAACGGACGGTCGAGGCGGCGAAGGAGGAGGGCGTCGGGGTCGTGACCGCGGGAGGAGGCGTGATCGCCAACGGATACCTGCGCGAGCGCCTTGCCTCGGCTTGCGGGCGCGAAGGGCTCCGCCTCGTTCTGCCCGCCAAGAAGCGCTGTACCGACAACGCCGCGATGATCGCCTCCGAGGGACTGATCCAATACCGCGCGGGAAATTTTTCCCCGCTCTCCCTCAATGCGCAGGCATATATCCCGCTTTGAGGAGCTTTGGGATCCGCATAAAAACCGTTCGCTTGCCGAAACTGCATTCGAACGGTTTTTTTATGAGACACCAGACCATCTATTTCAAACATCAGCCGCGGATTATCGCGGTGAGCACGATCGCCGGGACGAAGGAATGCGAAGGGATCGTGGGCAGGTATGTCGAAACCGCCCTCAACGACGACATGTACGGCGAGTCCACCTACGAAAAGGCGGAGTGCAAGATGCTCTCGCACGTCATCGACGGCGCGATCATCAACGCGGGGCTCGAACGGCATGAAGTCGATATGATCGTCTCGGGGGATCTGCTCAACCAGATCATCTCGGCGAGCTTTGCGGCGCGCGACTATTCGGTGCCGTTTTTGGGAGTTTACGGCGCCTGCTCGACAATGGCGGAGAGCCTCGCTGTGGCGTCGGCGTTCATCGACGGCGGCTATTGCGATCATGTCGTCGCGGCGACAGGCAGCCATTTCGCCTCGGCAGAGCGGCAGTACCGCTATCCGCTCGAACTCGGGACGACCCGCCCTCCGCAGTCGCAGTGGACGGTGACGGGCGCGGGCGGCGCGCTTCTTTCCCGCAGCGGGGACGGGATCCGCATCACGGCGGCAACGCTCGGGAAGGTCGTCGATTACGGCGTCACCGACGTCAACAACATGGGCGCAGCAATGGCGCCCGCCGCGGCGGATACCATTCTGACCCATTTCCGCGAGACGGGGGAGTCCCCCTCGCAGTACGATCTCATCGTCACGGGGGATCTCGGCGCGCTCGGAAGCCGCATTCTCAAAGATCTCACCTGGGAGAAGGGGCTCGACATCTCCGAAAACCATGTCGACTGCGGGGAGATCATCTATAACGTCATCGAGGACGAATTTCAGGGCGGGAGCGGCGCGGGCTGTTCCGCGGTCGTCCTCAATTCTTATCTTCATGCCAAGATGATGACGGGCAGTCTCAGGCGCATTCTCTTCGTCGCAACGGGCGCGCTCCTTTCCACCGTCTCCTCGGGACAGGGGGAGAGCATTCCGTGTATCGCGCACGGCGTCGTTCTCGAACGCTGATCGCGCGGGTACATAGTTATGGAATATCTCGGCATAGTTTTAATGTTTTTGAAGGCGTTTGCCGTGGGCGGACTCATCTGCATGATCGCGCAGATCGTCATCAATTTCACCGATCTTACGGCGGGGAAGATCCTCGTCCTGTTTATGCTTGCGGGGATTGTGCTCACGGCGGTCGGGCTCTATCAGCCAATTGTGGATTTTGCGGGCGCGGGCGCGACGGTTCCCATTTCGGGCTTCGGCTATCTTCTCGCCAACGGCGCGATGAAGGGAGCGGAGAAGGGACTGTTTGCCGCGCTCACGGGTCCGCTCGTTGCGGCGAGCGCGGGCGTCTCCGCGGCGGTCGTCTTTTCCTTCCTCATGGCGCTCATCTTCAAATCGCATACCAAGCACAACTGATCGCCTTTTTCGGTTTTTTGATTGCATTTGCGCGAAAAATGTAGTATAATGCAGGAAAGCCGAAGGAGGTTTGCGATGCAGGCGTATGAGGTCATCAAGACCAGAGAGAATAAGATCATCTATCGGGACGGGGACAAGCTCGTCAAGCTGTTTGACGAAAACTATCCGAAGTCCTTTATTCTGAATGAGGCGATCAACCAGGCCCGTGTTGCCGAGACGGGTCTGAATATTCCCAAATTTTATGAAATGACGGTCATCGGCGGCAGGTCGGCGATCGTCATGGAGTTTGTGGAGGGGAGGACGTTTCTCGATCTCTTCCGCGAGGAACCGGACCGCCGCGCCGAACGCATGGAGCAGTTTGTGCGGATCCAGCGGGACGTCCATTCCCGCAAACATCTTCTTCTGACAAAGTACAACGACAAGCTCAAACGCAAGATCCTCGCCTCCGATCTCGACGCGTCAACCCGCTACGATCTCTCCATGCGGCTGGACGGAATGCGCCCGCACACGCACGTTCTGCACGGCGATTTTCTGCCGAGCAACGTCATTGTTCGGCCGGACGGAACGCCGTTCATTCTCGACTGGTCGCACGCCAGCCAGGGGAACGCGACGGCGGACGCGGCAAAGACCTATCTCCTGTTCCGTCTCGGCGGCGCGGATGAATTTGCGGAGGAGTATCTCGATGAATTCTGCCGCCAGATGGGGGTTCCGCGCACCTATGCGGAGGAGTGGATTCCGCTCGTTGCGGCGGCGCAGCTCTCGGCGGCGGGAGACCCTCTCCGCCGCGAAAAACTGTTCAAATGGACCTGCGAGGAGGATCTCCATGCATAAATTCGATACAAAAGTTCAGCTTATCAAGTATAAAGTGCTCAAAGAGGTCGCGCGGCTCGCGTGGGAGGACAGTCTCCTCGAAAACGTCACCGAGATTCCCGTCACGCTTGCGCCCGGGAAGATCCCGACGATGCGGTGCTGCGTCTATAAAGAGCGGGCGATCCTTGCCGAGCGGGTGCGGCTCGCGGTGGGCGGGAACCGCCACAACAGGAAGGTCATTCAGGTCATCGGGATCGCCTGCGAGGACTGTCCCGCGGGCGGATACGAAGTCACGAGCGCGTGCAGAGGTTGTCTTGCGCACCGCTGTGAAGAGGCGTGCAAGAAGGAGGCGATCTCCTTCGACCGCCAACAGAAGGCATACATAGACAAGACGAAATGCGTGGAGTGCGGGGCGTGCGCCAAAGCGTGTCCCTATACCGCGATTCACAACTATAAGCGTCCCTGCGAGCAGAGCTGTAAGGTGAAGGCGATCTCGATGGGGAAGGATAAGGAGGCGGTCATCGACTATGAGAAGTGCATCGCCTGCGGCGCGTGTGTCTATACCTGTCCGTTCGGGGCGATCACCGACCGCAGTTATATTCTCGACGTCATCGACATGATCCTCAAAAGCAAGCAGAATACCGAGTACAACGTCTATGCGCTCATCGCGCCCTCCGTCGCGGGGCAGTTTCCCTATGTGCGGATCGGGCAGGTGATCACGGGGATCAAAGAACTCGGTTTCAAGGGCGTTGCGGAAGTTGCGCGCGGGGCGGACATGGTCGCATGGGAGGAGAGCCGCGAGCTCGAAGAGCGCGGATTTCTCACGTCGTCGTGCTGTCCCGCCTTTGTCTCCTATGTGGAGAAGAATTTCCCGCAACTCACGGAGCACATCTCGAACCGTCTCTCCCCCGCGGGGACGATCGCAAAATATCTCAAAGAGCGGGAACCCTCCTGCAAGACCGTCTTTATCGGACCTTGCACGGCGAAAAAGACGGAGTTTCAGCGCGCGGAATATGCGGGGCTCATCGACAGCGTGATCACCTTCGAGGAATTGCAGGCGCTGTTCGACAGCAAGGACATCGAGTTGGAGCGGCTTGCCGAAACGCCGATCGAGGACGCGTCTCCCTACGGGCGGCGGTTTGCCCGTTCGGGCGGCGTCGCCGAGGCGGTGACGCGCTCACTCGAAGAGCGGGGGAGCGGATTCGAAGTCAACGCGATCTCGTGCAGCGGCATCGAAGAGTGCCGTGCCGCGCTCCTCAGGGCGAGCAAGGGCGTGCTGAATGCGAATTTCATCGAGGGAATGGCATGCCCCGAGGGCTGTGTCGGCGGCGCGGGGTGTCTGATCCACAGCGAGAAGAGCCGCGCCGAGGTGGACGCATACGGCGAGGCGGCGGAAAAGCGCACGATTTCGGAGGTTCAGCCGTGAGCGAACGATTCCAAAACCGCGCCGAGCGGCGCGCGTTCACGAAAAAAATCCGTCTCGAACGGTTTTGCGACGCAGATTTTTCCGCATGGTCCTTCGGCGGCGCGGTGAAGGGAATCGCCCTTGTGACGACCTTCCGCAACGCTCCGCAGAAGCCGATCGGCGGGAAATGTCTTGAAATTGCGCGCGCGCATCTGCCGGCACGGCTTCCCGCGGAGGCGGCGAGGACGTTTTCTCCTGCGCTCGATCTGCGCGCCTGTCCCGTTCTCTCCGTTGCGGTCAATACGCACGGCTGTATCCCCGGCGGGAAACAGCATTTTCTCACCCTGACGGCGACGGACGGAAGGGCGGAGTTCTCGCAAAAATTCGTCTATGCCTGCGACCGATGGAACGTCCTCAGAATGGATCTCTCCGCCTGTCCCTTCCTCGGCTCCGTCTCCGCGCTCCGCTTTGTCTTTACGACGGACGCCACGGGCGACGTCCCGTGGGACGGGTGCATGCAGATCGGCGAGATTCTCGCGGGCGAATATTTCGACCTTCATTTCGAAGAGGAGGGAAACACGCAGGGATTCACCGCCGAGGGGGGAACGCTCTCTGCGGCGGACGACGCGCTCATTCTCACGGCGGAGGAGAGCGTCTGCGCGATCAAGAGCCCGACGCGGCGGTACAACCGCAACGACGATCCGATCTATCATGTGGGAAGCCTCAAAAATACAATCTGCCTCGTACTGTGCAATGAGGGAGCGGCGGAGGCGGAAGTTCGGTTCCGCACCGCGCGCGGCGGCTCGGGCAGCTGCCGCAGGGAACTTTCGCCCGTGCGGGAGTACCGCCTCTATGAGTTTTTCTTCGGGGACGATCCCGCCTGGGGAGACGACGTCGTCTCCTTCCGGATTGTCTTTTCCGGCATGGAGAGGGGGGCGCGCGTCAGGATCGACGAGATCGCCTTTCGCGAGGAACGGAAAGAGGGCGCGCTCGGGACGTTCGAAGCGAGCGCCCTGCCCGATCACACCGTCACCGTGCGCGGGGAGATCTTCGCGGCGGCGCGGCGGGATTTCGCGGGCGGAACTCTCGTTCTCCATGCAGTCACGCCCGACGAGGAGCGGGGATTGGTTCTCGCCTCGGCAAAGCTCGACCGTCTTTGCGGCGGCGTTTTTGCCTTCGAGGGCGTCCCTTTCCTTCGGAACGAAAAAAAGACCTTGCTCGATTACGACCTTCTGCTCCTGCTGGAAAAGGACGGGAGGGAGACGCCCGTCTGCGAGCGGAAGGGAATCGGGAATTGGAGAGAGGTCTTTCATCCCAAGTACGCCTTCCCGACGCCCGATCTTCGTCTGAACGTCCGTGAGTTCGGCGCAAAGGGGGACGGATTCACCGACGACACGGCGGCGATCCAAGCCGCGGTTGACGCCGCAACGGCGCTCGGCGGCGCGCAGGTGACGCTCGGCGGCGGCAGGGTCTATCTCGCGACCCGGATCGTCCTCAAAGACGGCGTTGCGCTCGTCATCGAACGCGGTTCGGAGCTTCGCCAGTGCGACGATCTGCGCTGCTATCGCTATCCGGTCGAACTCGGTCACGACAGCAAGAACTTCTCCTACATCACCTGGGGGAGCACCCAGCTTGTCAGCAATTTTCCGCTCATCTATGCCCGCGGCGCGAAGCGGATCAAGGTGACGGGCGGCGGAAGGATCCGCATGTCCGACTGCAACAACATCTCCGAGGATCTCATCGAGAGGGATTTCCCGCTCGATCTTCAATTCGAAATCTGCCGCGAACGCCTGCACATCATTCCCATCGGTTTTTACGACGTGGAGGACGCCGAGATCTCCGATCTCGAAATCGTGCGCTGTTCGGGGTTTCACATCGCCTACTATTTCAGCCGCCGTCTCACGCTTGCGAACGTGCGGTTGCACGAGGCGCGCTGTGCGAGCGGCGACGGCGTGAGCCTGTTCTCGTCGCGGGACGTCGAGATCTTCCGCCTGAGTTTTCTGAGCAACGACGATGGGGTCGTGCTCGTCACGACCTACAACGAGCCGCGCGGCGTGCTCTGGTTCTTCCCGAAGCCGGGCGAGGATGAGTCGGTGGAGAACGTCGACGTGCGCTCTTCATACATCAATTCAGGCGGCGGAAAGGCGATCGCGTTCATCTCATGGGGGAGCGATTCTCCCGACCCCGAAAAAGCGGGGATCCGCAACATCACGGTGCGGGACTGCACGCTCATCGGCGGGTTCTCCGTCGGGACGTGGGCGGACAATCCATACCACGGGAAGTTCCCCTTTGACAACACCGAGACGGACGATTTCTCCTGCGTTCAGGAGGTCGTCCTGCTCGACAACGATTACAGAAGCCCGTGCGATCTCTCGCCCAACCTTGTGACGGGATTGATCTCGGACTGCGGACTGCATTCTCAGAGCAATCTCGTCAACGCGGACTTCTCCGCAGGACTCAACTATTGGAAGCGGGAAGGAGAGGTCTCCTCGCGCGGCGGCGCAGCAGTATTGGACGCGCGCGGCGGCACGGCGGCGCTCTCGCAGGGGCTGAATCTTGCGCGGGGGAACTACCGCTTCTCCGCCGAAATCCAAGCGGAGGGCGAATTTGTCCTCTTTGTCCGCGAATGGGGCGAAGAGGAGAGCGTATTCCCCCTCGGAACGGAAGCGGGAAGGCAGAACGCGGAGTTTTTCGTCCGCGGCGGGGAGACGCGCGTCGGACTGCGCCTGAAAGACAGGACGGGGACGTTCCGCAATCCGAACATAGAGCTGTGCGGGCGGTGACGGAGGAGCGGGATTGGAGAGACGGTACATCGCAATAGATCTGAAATCCTTTTATGCCTCCGTGGAGTGCGTGGAGCGGGGGCTCGATCCGATCCGCGTCAATTTGGTTGTCGCCGATGAGAGCCGAACGGAAAAGACGATCTGTCTTGCCGTGTCGCCCGCGTTGAAGGCGTACGGCGTTCCCGGCAGGGCGAGGCTCTTCGAGGCGATCGAGAAGGTGAAAGCGGTCAACGCGGAGCGGCTCAGACGTGCGCCGGGCGGCGGCTTTGCGGGGAAATCGTATCTCGATCCCGAGGTGCGCGCAAACCCCTCGCTCGCCCTCGATTTTCTCGTCGCCCCGCCCCGCATGTCCCTCTATATGGAGTACAGCAGGCGGATCTATGACATCTATCGGGAATTTGTCTCGTCCGAGGACATTCACGTCTATTCGATCGACGAAGTGTTCATGGACGTCACGGATTATCTCAAAGCCTACCGTATGACGGCGCACGAACTCGCGATCAAGATCATCAAGGAAGTCTATGCGCGGACGGGGATCACCGCTACGGCGGGAATCGGGACGAATCTGTATCTTGCCAAAGTCGCGATGGACATCGTCGCCAAGCACGTCCCCGCCGACGAGGACGGCGTGCGCATCGCCGAGCTCGGCGAAGAGAGCTATCGCAGACAGCTCTGGACGCACCGTCCGCTCACCGATTTTTGGCGGGTCGGACCAGGCTACGCGCACAAGCTCGAAGCGTACGGGATGATGACGATGGGGGATGTCGCCCGCTGTTCCGTCCGCAACGAAGATCTTCTCTTCCGTCTGTTCGGGGTGAACGCGGAGTTGCTCATCGACCACGCGTGGGGATACGAGCCCTGCACGATCGCCGAGATCAAGGCGTACCGCCCCCGCGAGAACAGCCTCGGCGCGGGACAGGTGCTCTCCGAGCCGTATCCGTTCGAAAAGGGAAAGCTCATCGTGCGCGAGATGACCGATCTTCTCGTCCTCGACCTTGTCGACCGCCACCTTGTGACGAACCGCCTGACGCTCACGGTCGGATACGATACGGTCAATCTTACCGACCCCGAAATCAGAAAGAAGTACCGCGGAGAGATCGTGCGCGACCGCTACGGCAGGGAGATTCCGAAGCATGCGCACGGGACCGCCGTCTTGAAGGAATATTCCTCCTCGACGCGGAAAATCACCGAGGCGGTGACGGAACTGTACGATCGGATTGTCGATCCCAAGCTCTATGTCCGCAGAATGTACCTTGCCGCCTGCCATGTGCTCGACCGTGAGGCGGCGCCCCGCGGCGAGCCCCGCCAGCTCGATCTCTTCGGAAACGCGGAGGCGGAGGAACGCGCGCGGGCGGCGGAGAAGGAAAAACTCGAAAAGGAGCGCAGCGTGCAGGAAGCGGTTCTCTCCATTCATAAAAAATTCGGAAAAAACGCGTTGATCCGCGGAATGAACATGGAAGAGGGCGCGACGGCAATCGAGCGGAACGACACGATCGGAGGACACAAAAAATGAACGGTTACGAGGAGATCATCGGGCTTCCGCGCCCGCAATCGAAATACCCGCGCATGTCCTCTCAGGATCGTGCGGCGCAATTTTCTCCCTTTGCCGCCTTGAAGGAATATGAGGAGGAGATCGAAGAGGCGGGCAGAGAGACGGAGGAGTGGGTCGAATCGGACGACTCCCACATCGCGCGCATCGGCGAGACGCTCACCCGCTTGCGCGGAAAAAAGGGCGCGCGGGTCGGGATCGTCTGCTTCGTTTGGGACGAAAAAAAAGAGGGCGGCAGGTACCGCACTCTTACGGGCGAGCTCGAACGGATTGACGAGGCAAGACGAGAGATCGTGCTTTCCGACGGCGAGCATATTCCCTTTTTCGGACTCAAAGAACTCGAAGAACTCTGATTACGGAATGCCGCGGTACTGCTTTTCGGGCGGCTCGTTTCCGATGAGCGTGATCGCGCGGCGGGGACACAGATTGACGCAGCGATAGCAGAGCACGCACTTTCCGAGCGGGACCGCCTTCCCGCCTTCGAGCTTGAGATTATGGACCGGGCATCGCTTTTCGCATGCGCCGCACCCCACGCAGCGGACGGGATCGACTTTGAGCCTGCCGCGTTTTTCTTTTTCGCCCTTTCTCCAATACTTTCGCTGGCAGAAATATCCCACGGCATGGGAAAGGACGCCGAATCCCCGTCTCCGCGTCTTGCTGCACAAAAGACGGCGGGCGAACGCGTCCGCTCTCTTCTCCGCGCGGTTGAGCAGAGTTCCGAGCTCGCCCCCGTTCCGGATTGCAAAGATCCGACAATCCGCAAGATTATTCGGCATATTGAAATGTTCCGCGAGAATGACCGTCCCGCCGTACTTTTCGACCGTTCTCCCGATGCTCGCCGCGCCGTCGCCCGAAAAGAAGTACTGCGTTTCGGCGATCGCCACCTTCTTGCCTTTGAGGCGCGATCCGCAGCGGTGCACGAACTCGCGCATCGGAATGGGCGGCGCGGAGCCGTAGATGGGGAAGGCGAGGAGAACGACGTCGGCGGAGGAAAGCGCGTCAACGTCGGGATCCGACGTCACGTCGTACAGCTTCGCCGTATATTCGGCGGAGACATTTCGGAGAATCCGTTCGGCAATGTAACGCGTGTTTCCCGTGCCGGAAAAATAGAACGCAACAAGCGATTTCATACGATCAGTATATGTCACAATCCGCGGAAAGGTTTTATTTTCGGGAAAATTGTCAAAGAACGGAGTAACGGTCTCCCGCGAAATCGGGGAGCGCGCATATTTTTCCGGAAGAATGCGGATACTGCCTATCCGTAGGGGTACATAAGGAGGAGATATGCTGCAAAAAGTTGTGATCTGCGGAGTAGATACCGCGGGACTTCCGAAACTGACGGCGGAAGAGAACGAAGAACTGATGAGAAAGTTGAAGGCGGGCGACGAAAAGGCGCGGGAAAAGTTCATCATCGGCAACATGAGGCTGGTGCTCTCGCTCGTCAAACGGTTCTGGGCGAAAAACGCCGCGGCGGACGACGTCTTTCAGGCGGGATGCGTCGGGCTCATCAAGGCGATTGACCATTTCGACCTCAAATTCAACGTGAAGTTTTCGACCTACGCCGTTCCGATGATTCTCGGGGAGATCAAGCGGTACCTTCGGGACGGCAACTCGCTCCGTGTGAGCCGCTCCATCCGCGATACCGCCTATCGGATCCTCAAAGTCCGCGAGGGGATCGAGGAACGGGACGAGGAGGCGACGATCGAGAAGATCGCCGCGGAAATGAATGTGAAGGAGCGGGAAGTTGTCTATGCGCTCGACGCGATCTCCGATCCCATCTCTTTGTACGACCCTATTTATAACAAATCGGGGGATACGCTCGAACTTCTCGACCAGCTCTACGACGAAACGCAGTCGGACGAGATCTGGACGGAGCGCGTGGCGCTGCGCGAGGCGATCGACAGGCTCTCGGAGCGGGAACGGAAGATCCTCATGCTCCGTTATTACGAGGGAAAGACGCAGACGGAGATCTCCGCGGAAGTCGGCATTTCGCAGGCGCAGGTCTCGCGGCTCGAAAAAAATGCGCTCGGAACGATCAAAAAAGAAATCTCATAAGAAATTTTTTTGTCGGATTTGCATAGGATAAAGCGTGGAAACGAGTTTTTTGGAACTGAAACAAAAGCAGGTCGTCAACCTTTGCGACGGCAAACAGCTCGGAAAGGTGTGCGACGTCGTGTTCAGCTATCCCGAGGGGAAGGTGCAGGGGATTGTCGCTCCGGGCGGAAAGGGATTCCGCTGGGGGAAGGCAGACCTGTTCATTGATCTCAAAAACGTGACGAAGATCGGGATTGACGTCGTGCTCGTCGAGATTCGTTCCGCGCCCGGGAAACCCGAAAAAAAGAAACGGTGGGGCGGGGGGAACGATTATCCGCCTCCGCCGCCGCCTCAGAGTAACAACGATCCGCCTCCGTTCTACCGCGGAAACGATCGCCGCGACTACGGAGAATATGAATAGATTGAAAAAAACGGGACCGATTCAAACCGTCGTCCCGTTTTTTGTCGTTTTGCATAGTACTATGTCAGACATAATAGCCGACTTTTATGAGCGATAACAGTCGCAAGCGCGCCCGTCGGGCAGAAATCCCGTGTCCGAACATTTCGGGCAGACATACTTGGGCGTGAAGTCCTCCTCCGTCAGATTCAGCCGTTTCATGGCGGATTCCCGCCTCAGGCGATATTGTTCGATCTCTTCCCGAATGGGCGCGACCTGCGCGGGGGAAAAGACTTCCGCCTTTGCGAGTTCGATCTCCCGTTTTTTGAGTTCGCGGTCGGAGAGGCGGAACTCCTCGTCCTCTTCCGCCTTTTTTCGCGCCTGTTCCGCGGCGGACGCCGCTCTTTGCCGAAGGACGGCATAGTGGTGTTCGCGGTCGGCGCGCAAATCCGCTGCGACGGCGGCTTCGCTCCGGAAGTCGGGTTTTGCGCCCGTCTTTTCGGGGATAGCGTCGGGGGAGAAGATTTCCGTGCGCTTCCAACCGGAGAGAAGTTTATTCATGTAGGCGAGGGGGGCGGACGCGCCCGCGCTCCGCTTTGCCGCTTCGAGAATCATTTCATCGGAGAAATTCCAGCTCTTCCACGCGCGGATCATTCCGAGCGCGCTCTGCGTCTTTTTGACGACTCCGCAGACGGATTGGACGGATTGCAGCAGCCGAAGCAGTTTTTCGGTCGCCGCGCAGTAGGCGCGGATTCCCGTGGCGTCCACGATCCCGTCGGCGTAGAGGGAATCGAGCAGGGCGTCTAACTCTTCGAATCCGTAGCCGAGCTTGAACGCGAGTCCCGAGAGCAGGAGGAGACTTTCGCCGTCGTAGCCGTGTTCGAGCCATTTTTCCGCATAGGTTTCGATGTATGCGCGGGGATTCTGGATTCTGACGCCGAGTTTCCGCGCGATTTTATAGACGAGGTCGGAGCATTCCGCCCGCCGCGCGAGGTATTCCTCCGCCTCCGCACGGGTGTGCAGATCGCGCTCGTTCAGCTCCGAGACGAGAAGATCAAGCCCGGACATGCTCCCTTTTTTGAGCGCGGATGCCGCGGCGAGCAGCGCGCCCGGTTCCATGCCTTCCGCATGCCATTTTTCGAGAAGTTCGTAGTCCGGTTCGGCGGGTTTTTTATAGATTCCGAGGAGCGAAAACAGTTTCCCGAGTTCCCGCTCGTTCTTGTTGAAGTCGGCAAGGTCGCGTTCGACCTGTTCGCAGGTAAATTTTTGCTCCTTGCAGAGTTTTTTCGCCTTGTTGAGCATGTGCGCCGAGGAGAGCTTTTCGCCGTCCTTCCCCGCGCAGTATTCCGCGATGAGCAGAAACGCCTGCTGTTCCATCGGGTTGTTTTCGAGAAATTCGAGAATGCGGCTCATCTCATAGGGCTTGAAATCCGCGTTGGCGCGTTGGAGAATCTTGTAAAATTCGCGGTTGAAGTCCGAATACTTCTCCGGGCGGATCGGCTTGGGCTTGCCGACGGCGGCGTTCACGGGGAGATATTCGACATAGAGCGGATCGCGCGAGAGAATGTGGACAAGATCGCACTCCTCCCAGAATCCGTAGATTTCGAGAAGCCGCTCATAGGGGATTTTTAACAGCTTTCCCATGCTGCGCCCGTCGAATTCCTCTTTGCAGGAGCAGAGATAGAGCCCGTACAGATAGGCGCGCACGGCGTCCCCGTCCGCCTGCGGGAGATATTTCGTGATGAACTGATTCTCCACGCTTGTGAACATATTCGAAGTAAAATCTTTGGAAAAGACCGAGAAGGACATCTGATTCCTCTTGATATGCTTGCTTTTTTCCGCAAGGCGTTGTATAATAGTATAGCATAACTTCCGCGCAAATGCAAAGAATTTTTCGCGCGAAACGGAAATCCGCTTTTTTTCAGACGATGATCCTGTTACATACTTCCGATCTTCATATCGGCAAACGCCTCGCAGACAGGGAGCGCTTGCCCGAGCAGGCAGACGTTCTCGACGAGATCGCACTCCTCTGCGAACGGGAACATGTCTCCGTTGTGCTCATCGCCGGGGACGTGTTCGATACCTATCTTCCTTCCGCCGAGGCGGAGGAAGTCTTTTACCGTTCCCTCATAAAACTTGCAGGGAAGGACCGCGCGGTCGTCATCGTCAGCGGGAACCATGACGACGGCGTGCGGCTTGCCGCGGCGGACGGGCTTGCCGCGGAGCAGGGGATCTACATCTTCGGCAACGCGCCGCGCCGTTTTGCGGTTGGCGGGAGCCGCGCGGTGCGCCCTGTGGAATCGGGGGAGAATTTTCTCGTTCTCGAAGACGTGAGAACGGGCGAACGGGTGTATCTCAACGCGCTTCCCTATCCCAACGAGGCGCGGCTCAGAGAGGATAAGACGGACGAGAGCTATTCCGAGAAGATGGCGCGGTGGATCGCGCGGGGCGAAGAGGGCTACCGCGGCGGCATTCCGCATATTCTGCTCAGCCATCTCTTTGTCGCGGGCGGAAGAACGAGCGAGGGAGAGCGGAACATTGATCTCGGCGGCGCGCGCGCCGTTCCCGTCTCCGTCCTTCCGCGGGACGGATACATCGCGCTCGGGCATCTGCACCGGAGACAGACGATCGGAAACGCGCATTACAGCGGCTCGATTCTGCAATATTCCTTTGACGAGGCGGGCACGGAAAAGTGCGTCCTTCTTCTGGAAACGAAGGGCGATTCTTTCGGACCCGTCAGGGAGATTCCCCTTCATGCGGGAAAGAAGCTCGTCCGTCTCGAATGCACGGGCGTTTCCGAGGCGCTCGCCCTGCTTCCCAAATATGAGAATTGTTTCATCGAACTCACCCTGCATCTCACCGCTCCGCTCACCGCGCAGGAGACGAACGCCCTGAATCAGGCGAACGAGGGGCTGGTCAGCCTGAACCCGCGCATTCTTTCGGGCGAGACCGTTTCCGTTCCCTCGCGCGCAAATATGGACGGCGGGGAGCTGTTCACGCAATATTATCGCTCCGTCTACGGGGAGGACCCCGACGGCGCGCTCAAAACCGCATTTCTGGAACTTTTGGAGGAAGGAACATGAAACCGCTCTATCTCGAACTGTGCGGGATCAATTCTTTTTCCGAACCCGCGGAGATTGATTTTACAAGACTGCTCGAATTCGGGATCTTCGGGATCTTCGGGGATACGGGCTCGGGCAAGAGCACGATTCTCGATTGCATCGGCTTTGCGCTCTACGGAAACGTGACGCGCTCGCGCACGGGAAGCATGTCGGAGATCGTCAACGAACGGTGCGAAAAGGCGTATGTCCGCTTCGAATTCGAAATCATGTTCGAGGGGCGGCGCCGCCGCTTCCGCGTCGAGCGGGAACTCAAACGCAAAAATTCCCTGCAATCGGTCAAAGTCTTTGAGCGGGAGGGCGAGGCGCTCCACGCGCTCTGCGACGGCGTGCGGGAGAGCAACGCGCTCCTCGAACGCATCATCGGGCTCGAACAGAAGGACTTCGAAAAGTGTATCGCGCTTCCGCAGGGGGAATTTGCGCAGTTCGTGCGCGCCCAGCGTTCGGACAGGCTCAAACTTGTCTCGCGGCTCTTCGATCTCGAAGCCTACGGCGAGGCGCTCGTCAAGCGCGCCAACGCGAATTTTGCCGCGGCGCGGACGGAGTGCGATCTGATCGACGCGCGGCTCGAACCGTATGCTCAGATCTCCGCGGAGGCGAACGCACGGCTTCTGGCGGAGATCGGGCAGTGCGAGGAGGAGAACGCGGGCGCAAAGCGCGCGCTGGAATCCGCCCGCGAGGAGGAGAAACGCCTCACGGCGCTCGTATTGCGGCGTGAAGAGGCGGAATCGGTCGGGGCGCGGCTCTCCGCTCTCCGGGAGCGGGAGGGGGAGATTTCGGAGCTCGAACGCGAACTCGTCCGTCTCGAACGCGCGTCCTCCGTGTTACGCACGGCGGAAGAGGCAAAGACCGCGGAAGAGACCGCGGCGCGGGCAAAATCGGCGCTTGTCGCCGCGCAAGCCCAAAGCGAAGAGGCGGAGAAGAGATGGAAAGACTGCTCCGCATGGGACGAAGAGCGGGCGGACGAACAGATCGCCCTGCTCACGGAGCGCCGCGCACGGGCACAGCAGGCGGAGGAGGCGGCAAGGAAGATCGCCGTTCTCGGAAAGGAATTGAACGCCGCGCGCAGCGAATATCATGCCGAATCGGAGAAATTCCGCGATTTTTCCTACGAGGAGGAAAAGGCGGCGATCGAATCGCGCCTGAACAAACTCGGAGAGGGGGATTTTGCCGCCTTTGTTGAGGAGCGGGGCAAGGCCGCCCTGTTCCGCGGCGAATACGCACAGTTTGCGGGGGAATTGACGTCGCTCGGGGAGAAGTATCCCGTGGCGAAACCGGATACGGATCCCCTCGCCGAAAAATACAGAGCGCTGTCCGGGGGAGAAGAGATCGACTTCTCCCGTCTCCGCGCGGAATACGAAGCGCGGGAGAGGACGAGGCGCGCGGAACAGGCGAATCTGCTCGATCTCGAACGCAGGAACGGGCTCTTCCGCGCCCATCGCGAGCGGTTGATGCAGCTCCAAACGGAGGGCGTCAGGCTCAAAGAAGAACTCGCCGAATGGCAGTCGCGCGCGGGGGACGGGGAGATGTCTCTTGCCGACGTCGACAGGGAACTTTCCGCAAAACGGAAGGAGAAAAAGGAATTTCTCGCGATCCGCGAACGCGCGCGGAGCGACCGCGAAGCGGCAAACGCCGCCTATGCCGCGGCATGCGAAAAACTGCGCGCCGCCGGGGAGAGCGCCGAACGCGCGGACAAGAGACTCAAAGACGAGCTGGAAAGGAGCGGATTTCCGGACGCGGAGGCAGCCGCCGCGCTCCTTGTCAGATTCGGAAGTCCGGAGCGCGCGAAGGAGGAGACGGCAAAGTACCGCGAAGAGTTTGCGGGACTTGCCGCCCGCGCCCGTGAACTCGGGAAGGACGATCTCTCCGCGGGAACGCGGGAAGCGCTCGGACAGGCAAAGGAGCGCCTTGCCGCGGCGGAAACGGAATACGAGACGGGCGTGAGGACGCTCGCGCTCAAAAAGGACGAATATCACCGCGGGGAAGAGGCGCTCGAAAAGAAGCGCGCGATCGAGAAGGAACGTGCCGCCGCGGCGCGCCGCCTGGAACTCGCGGAGCGGTTGAAAAAGCTCCTCGAAGGGAATAAATTCATGGAGTTTGTCGCGGAAGAGTATCTCGTGAACGTGGCGGAGAATGCGGGCGCAAGACTGCTCTCTCTCACGTCGGGGCGGTATTTTCTCCGCTATGAAGGGGGATTTCTCGTCGGGGACAATCTCTGCGGAGGAAAGACGCGGGGCGTCTACACCCTCTCGGGCGGCGAGACGTTTCTCGTCTCTCTCTCCCTTGCGCTTGCGCTCTCGGCGGAGATCTGCGCAAAGAGCCTCCGTCCCATCGAATTTTTCTTCCTCGACGAGGGGTTCGGCACGCTCGACGAGCGGCTCGTCGACACGGTGATGGACAGCCTCGAAAAACTCAGGAACGAGCATTTTTCGATCGGGATCATCTCCCATGTCGAGGAACTCAAACACCGCATCGAGCGCAAGCTCCTTGTGGAAAAGGCGAACGAAAAACGAGGTTCGCGCATCAGTGTAAATTAAAGCGAGGTATTGCTTGTGGCAAATACGATTTTAACGCCGATCACACTCTGGAAAGATTTCGACGACACGCTTCCGCTCTGCGAGGAGATTCTCTCCGAACGGGAGGCGGACGGCGTCATCTGCCGCGAAGTTTACTTTCTCGGGAGACTGACCGAATTCGGAAGAGTGAAAATCTACGGAAAGTTCTATCTTCCCGCGGGCGCGGAGAGCTATCCCGTCGTGATGATCCTGTTCGAGGCGGGATTTCCCGCCGATCCCCATCTCGTCGCCCATTTCACCGACCGCGGGTTCGGAGTGCTCGCCGTGGATTACTGCGGCGACATGGGGGACGGACGGCACACGATCTATCCGCGGGATATCGACTATGCGAATTATTCGCGCGTCGGCAGGGCGATGGACTATGCCGACAAGACCGCGAAGGAGACGAGTTGGTACGAATGGGCGGCGGTCGCGCGCTATGCGGCGAAATATCTCGCCTCCAAGCCCGAGGTGACCGAAGTCGGCGCGCTCGGACTGAGAACGGGGGGCGAGATTCTGTGGAAGATCGCGCCGTACGCGCCGATCGCCTGCATGATCTCCGTCTGCGCGGCGGGCTGGCTCGCCTATCGCAACATTGAGAAATTCGCGGGCGAAAACCGCACGTTCAACGAGGAGCGCCACCGCTTCATCGCGGGAATCGACTCGCAGAGCTATGCGCCGCATGTCAAGTGTCCCGTCCTGCTCATCTGCGCGATCAACGACAAAAAGTGCAATTACGACCGCGTCTACGATACCTTCCAGCAGATCAATCCCGGCGTCGAGCATGCAATTTTGTATTCCTCGCACGGAAACGGGCTGATCGGCTCCCATTCCTTTGTCGATATCGATCTGTTTCTCGACAAATATCTGCGCAGGCGCTCGGTGTATCTGAGCAAGCCCATCTCGCTGACGGTGTTCGAGGACGAGGAGGGGAATCTGAAAGTGCGCGGGCTCTACGACGACGCGGGCGAGCCGAAGGAATGCGGCATCTTCTTCGCGGAAAAGGTCGACAGCTTCAAGGCGCGGGACTGGACGCGCGTCCTCGGCAACGCCCGAGATCTCAAAAACAGCAAGGCGGTGTTCCCGCTCGATATTTACGAGGGAAGCCGCAAGGTTCTTTTGTACACCTTCGTGCGCTATTCGAACGGATTCAGCGTCACGTCCAAGATTCAGGAAGTCACGCTCGGCAGCGCCTATAAGAACAGCCGTCCGCAGAGCCGCATTCTCTATTCCGGAGAGGACGGCTCGGTCGGATTTGCGAGTTTCCGCCGCCGCGCGGGCTCGATTGCGGACTGTTTCGCCGACGGTGTGCGCTCCGAAGTCCGCGTCCTTCCGGGGTACGGCGGAATCATGGGCGCGTCCGCGGCGGACGGGATCATCAGCTACCGCGTGAGCGAACCGCGGTATGCGCCGCCCGAGGGCGCCTGCTTCCGCTTCGACGCATACAGCGCGGAGGACCGGAAACTCAAAGTCACCTTCTATACGGACGAGGAAGAGGAAAAGGGATTTTCCTGCGAGCTCGACATTCCTGCGGGCGGGAAGTGGAAGAACTTCCTTTTGGGCAGCGGAGATCTCAAATCCGGGACGGGCGTTCCGCTCTCCGATTTTTCGGACGTCGTCTCCGTCGTCTTTTCGAGCGAGAGCGACGTGCTCGTCAATAATTTGATCTGGCTGTGAGCGATTGCTCACGGGAGGGAAAAGAATGAAAAAGATCCGTCGCCCCGAGATGTTGGGGCGGAAACGGGAGAGCGGAATCTGGAATGACGTCCTTGTCATCGTCTGCGCGCTGCTCCTCGCCCTGCTGTTCTTCGAAATCTGGTTCAGCCGGGAATATTATGTCGTCGAGATCTCGGGCACGTCCATGATGGGGACGCTCAACGACGGGGATCTGCTCTACGCGCGGCGCAATGCGGAGGCGGAGCACGGCGACATCATCGTAATCGACGTCACCGATTACGAGGCGTTCCGCGGCTCCCCGCACGATTCCGACGGCAGATTCCGCATCATCAAGCGGGTCATCGGCACGGCGGGCGACGTCGTCCGCTGCCGCAACGGGGTCGTTTCGGTGAAATATGCGGGCGAGAGCGAATTTACCGCTCTTGACGAGCCGTACGTCCTCGGCGTCACATCGTCCTTTCCCGAGACGGAAGTGGGAGAAGGCGAGATCTTCTTCCTCGGCGACAACCGCTCCGTC
Organism: uncultured Clostridia bacterium; assembly: GCA_947630245.1. Classification (GTDB taxonomy): domain Bacteria; phylum Bacillota; class Clostridia; order Christensenellales; family Borkfalkiaceae; genus Gallimonas. The sequence goes on from CANRGR010000011.1 coordinate 20,995, forward strand.
AGCAAGGACTCGCGCGTGGCGGGCTGTTGCTATACAAAGGACGTCACCGGCGTCGTGCCGGATTGGTCTGTCTCCTGGAAGGGACTCATCAAGGGCTGGGAATCGTTCCGCTCTCTGTTCGGGGGCAGGACGCAAATCAAGGAATAACCATCGGAGGATACATATATTATGGAAATCAAGATCACCACAGACAGCACCTGCGATCTCGGCAAGAGCATCGCCGAGCGCGGGATCGGCGTGATGCCGCTCTCCGTCATCCTGGGGAAGAACGCTTACCGCGACGGTGTGAACATCACGCCGCAGGATATTTTCGATCATGTGGAAAAGACGGGCGAGCTCCCCAAGACGGCGGCGCCCAGCATCGGCGATTACGAAGAGTTCTTCGCGCGCTATACGGACGAAGGCAAGACCGTCATCCACTACAATATCTCCGCAAAATCCTCCTCGTCCCATCAATACGCGCTCGAAGCGTCCAAGAAGTTCGGAAAGAAGGTGTATGTCGTGGACAGCATGGCGCTTTCGAGCGGGCAGGGGCTCATGGTCATGAAGGCGTGCGATTTCGCGCGGGACGGCATGAGCCCTTCCAAGATCGTCGAGAAAACGCGCGCGCTTGCGCCCAAGATCAACACTTCCTTCGTTCCCGACCGACTCGACTATCTCTATAAGGGCGGCAGATGTTCCCGCATGGCGATGTACGGCGCGAACATTCTCAAAATTCATCCTCTGATCGAGATGAGCGAAGGACAGCTCTATGCGGGCAAAAAGTACCGCGGCTCGATGGAAAAGTGTATCGCAAATTATATCGACGATCTGAAAGCGCAGTATCCATCCTATGACAGGACGCGCGCCTTTATCACGCACAGCAGCGCGGACGAGAGCATTGTGGAAGTTGCGCGGAACAAAGTGCGGGAGCTCTTCTCCTTCGACGAAGTCCTCGAAACGGTGGCGGGATCGGTCATCACGGGACATTGCGGAAAAAATACGCTCGGCGTGCTGTTCATCGCCGAATAAGGAGGTTTTATGACGCAGCTTTATTCCGATCGCGATCTCTACGACGCTTACCGCCAGCGCAGGCGGCTTCTTTGCGGCTTCTTTGCGGTGCTCACGGTCTATCTTGCGGGCGTTGCCGCGCTTGTCACCTATTATGTTCTTCTTCCCTATAACGATCCCAACGAGAGCTGGGTCATCGCCGTGACGAGCGTCCTCACGGGGCTCTTCATCATCTTTTGCTTTCCCTACATGGGAATCTCGTTCAAACGCTGCAACGCGTATTACAAAATGCTGAAATTCATTTCGCGCGGGTTGAAGGAATATTCCGTGCTTCCCTTTCTCGGGATCGACGATTGGACGACCCGCGACCGCGTGGACGTGAACGTTGCGACCTTTGCGGTCAAAAACGTCAAGCGCGACGAGGAGATGACGCGGCAGATCTATGTGGACGGCGAAAAGGACTTCCCCGGTTTCCGGGAGGGAGAGTACACCCGTCTCGTCTCGCAGGGGAATCTGCTCATCGCCTATGAATTTACGGGCACGTTCCGGGAGACGGAAGAATGAGAGCGGTCGTAACGGTCTCGGGAGAGGACAGAAGAGGGATCATCGCGGCGGTGAGCGCCTTTCTGTCCGAAAGAGACATCAATATTCTCGATATTTCGCAGACGATCCTCGGCGGACGCTTCGCGATGGTCATGCTCGTGGATGTCGGAGCGTGCCCGAAGCCGCTCTCGGAAGTCGCCGCAGAAGCGGAGGAAATGGGCAACCGCATCGGCATGAGCGTGCGGTTGCAGCACGAGGATCTCTTCAACGTCATGCACACGGTCTGAGTCTATGATGAACCAAGCCAATATCATCGAAACGATCGACATGATCGAAAAGGAACATCTCGATATCCGGACGGTGACGATGGGGATTTCGCTGCTTTCCTGTATCCGCGGGACAGCGGATGAGACGGCGCGGGCGGTCTACGACCGCGTCTTGACAAAGGCGGAGAATCTCGTCGGATGCGTTCATGCGCTTTCGCGGGAATACGGGATTCCGATCGTCAACAAGCGGATTTCGGTGACGCCCGTCTCCTTTCTTACGGCGGCGTTTCCCGAGGAGAGCGGAAAGATCGCTCTTGCGCTCGACCGCGCCGCGGGGGAACTCGGCGTCGACTTCTTGGGCGGCTATTCCGCGCTCGTCCACAAGGGCACGGCGGAGTTCGAGGAGAAATTTCTCTCCACAATTCCGGAGACTCTCTCTTCGACCGAACGGCTCTGCGCCTCGGTCAACGTCGGATCGTCCCGCTCGGGGATCAATATGAATGCCGTCCGCAGGGTGGGCGAACTCGTCAAGGAGACCGCGGCGCTCACGGCGGATCGGGACGGAATCGGCTGTGCCAAGTTCGTTGCGTTCTGCAACGCGGTGGAGGACAACCCCTTTATGGCGGGCGCCTTCCACGGCACGGGCGAGGCGGATACGGTCGTTAACGTGGGCGTTTCGGGACCCGGCGTCATCCGCCATGCGCTCTCCTTTGCGCCCGAAGCCGATCTCACTTCCGCCGCCGAGATCATCAAAAAGACGGCGTTCAAGATCACGCGGGCGGGGGAACTCATCGCGAGAGAAGCGGCGAAACGGCTCGGCGTTTCCTTCGGGATCGTCGATCTCTCCCTTGCGCCGACGCCCTCCCGCGGGGATTCCGTAGCGCAGATTCTCGAAGAGCTCGGGCTCGAAACCGTCGGGACGCACGGAACGACCGCGTGTCTCGCCATGCTCAACGACGCAGTCAAGAAAGGGGGCGTGATGGCGTCCTCGCGCGTCGGCGGGCTCTCGGGCGCGTTCATTCCCGTCTCCGAGGACGTCGGCATGATCGAAGCCGCGGAGAAGGGAGCGATCACCGTGGACAAGCTCGAAGCGATGACCTGCGTCTGTTCGGTCGGGCTCGACATGATCGCGGTCCCGGGCGACACGTCCGCCGCGACGGTCTCGGCGATGATTGCGGATGAGGTGGCGATCGGAATGATCAACAACAAGACGACCGCCGTGCGCGTGATCCCCGTGCCCGGCAAGCGCGCGGGCGACGAGGTAAACTTCGGCGGTCTGCTCGGACGGGCGCCCGTGATGCCGCTGCATACCGGTTCCGCCGAAAAGCTGATCCGGCGCGGCGGGCTCATTCCCGCGCCGATCCACAGTTTCAAAAATTAACAAAAAAACATATTTTGGGAGTTTATTATAATATGGAAAGAAAGGATGTAAAGGAACAGTACAAATGGAAGATCTCGGACGTCTTTGAAAGCGACGAAAAATGGGAAGAGGCGTTTGCCGCGCTCGAACCGCAGGCGGATTTCGAACAATTCCGCGGCACGCTCCACACCGTGGAGGGACTGCTCTCCTTCTTCGGCAAGGAGGAACAACTCACGATCGCCGCGCTCCGCGTCTATCTCTATGCCTTCATGAAGCACGACGAGGACGTCCGCGAGACAAAATACAATTCCTATATCGCGCGGGTGATGAACTTCTTTACCCGTCTTGACTCGGAGACGTCCTTCTCGACGCCCGAACTCACCGCTCTGCCGGACGAGACGCTCGACGCGTTCATCGCCGATCCCCGTCTGCGCGATTACGACTACATGCTTTCGAGAATCAAGGCGCAGAAGGCGCACATTCTCTCCGAAAAGGAGGAGCGCATTCTCGCCCAGACGGGCGAGCCCATGTCGGCGGCGGGGGACGTGTTCGAGATGCTCGACAACGCCGAACTCGATCTCCCCGAGATCGAATACGAGGGGCAGAAGGTGCGCCTCTCGCACGGACTGTATTCCGTCATCATGAGCGGAAAGGACCGCGGGAAGCGGAAGGAGGCGTACGAGCTCTACTATTCCGCCTACCGCAAGATCATCAATACGCTCGCGACGACCTATTTCGGCAACGTCAAGAAAGATATTTTCTATAAGAACGTGCGCGGCTACGATTCCTGTATGCAGATGGCGATGTTCGAGGAGGACGTCGACCGCTCGGTATACGACAATCTCGTCTCCTCCGTCGAAGAGGGCGCACCGCTCATGCATCGCTACATTGCGATGCGCAAGAAGGCGATGGGGCTCGATACGATGTATATGTACGACATCTATCCCGCTCTTGTCGAGGACGCGGAGCTCAAACTCACCTATGAAGAAGCGTACGAACTCGTCTTGAAGGGGCTCGCTCCGCTCGGCGAGGAGTACGGCGCCCTGCTGCGCCGCGGCAGGGACGAGCGCTGGATCGACGTCTGCGAGACGGAGGGAAAGCGCAGCGGCGCGTATTCGATCGGAATCTACGGAAACCATCCCTTCGTGCTTCTGAACTATCAAAAGACGACGCACGACGTCTTTACGATCGCCCACGAGATGGGACATTCCATCCATTCCTATTTCTCGAACAAGAACCAGCCGTTCGTAAAATCGGACTATAAGATCTTCGTGGCGGAAGTTGCGAGCACGGTCAACGAAGTCCTTCTGCTCAAATATCTCCTCAAAACGACGGAGGACGCCAAACTCAAAAAATATCTCCTCAACTATTTCATGGACATGATCCGCACGACCCTCTTCCGCCAGACGCAGTTTGCGGAATTCGAGGAACGGGCGCATGCGCTGGCGGAGGCGGGCGAACCGCTCAACAAGGACAATCTCTCCGCGCTCTATAAGGAACTCAACGAGAAGTATTACGGGAGCGCGGTCGTGCACGACGACAACATCGCGATCGAATGGGCGCGCATTCCTCATTTCTACCGTTCCTTCTATGTCTACAAATATGCGACGGGCATCACGGCGGCGATCTGCATCGCCAACAAGATCCTGCGGGAGGGCGAGACGGCGGTGCGCCGCTATTTCGAATTCCTCTCGGGCGGCTGTTCCACCGATCCCGTCTCCCTTCTGAAACTCGCGGGAGCGGATCTCACCGACAGGGAGACCTTCTCCGCCGCCATGAGGGAATTCCGCGATACCCTCGACGAATTTGAAAAAATTGCCTGAAACAAAAGCGGTCGGCGGGAAGCCGTAATCCCTGCGGGACCAAACAAACATAAGGAGAACTTATGCCAAACCAGATGCCACACAATTTAGACGCGGAATCCGCCCTGCTCGGCTGTATCCTCATCGACGGGGATATCCAGTCCGAGGCGCTCGAATCCCTCAAAGAAGAGGATTTCTATCAGGAATCCCACCGCGAGATTCTTGCCGCGATGAAGGCGGTCTACGGGAGCAGGAAGCCCGTGGACGTCGTCACGCTCACCGACCGTCTCGACCGCGACGGGAAACTCGACCGCGCGGGCGGGCTCGCCTACATCACCGAACTCGCGCAGGTCGTTCCTTCCGCCGCAAATTATAAACAATATCTTGAAATTATCCGCCGTGATTCGGTCAACCGTGCCCTCATCCGCGCCGCAAAGGACATCATCGAGAACAGCATGAAGGGGGAGGAGGAGCGCGACGCGCTCGCCTTTGCCGAGAAGCAGGTCTATGACCTTTCGAAGCGGCAGGACGGATCGAATCTCTCGGGTTTGAAGGACGGGGAAGTCATTCAGGAAGTCATCGGGAAATTCGAGAGCATCCAGTCCGATCCCAACGCCTTCCGCGGCGTGGAGACGGGATTCAAACATCTCGACCGCATCACGAACGGATTGCAGAAATCCGATCTCATCGTCATCGCCGCGCGTCCCGGCATGGGAAAGACGTCCCTTGCAATGAATATCGTCGAGCACGCCTGTCTCAAAAAGGACGGCGTTGCGGCGGTGTTCTCTCTCGAAATGCCGCGCGTCCAGATTGTGCAGAGGCTCCTCTGTTCGTACGCGGGCGTGAGCATGGAGAAGGCGCTTGCGGGCAAGCTCGTGCAGAAGGATTGGAAAAATCTCATGCTCGCGAGCGACCGTATGCAGAAGAGCAGGATCTTTATCGACGATTCTTCCCGCATAACCGCGGCGGAGATTCTTTCGAAGTGCCGTCGGCTCCGCAGTGCGGAGGGGCGGCTGGATCTCGTGATGATCGACTATATCCAGCTCATGGGCGGCGACGCAAAATACGCGGGCGCGGAAAACAGACAGCAGGAAGTTGCGAGCATCACGCGCGATCTCAAAATCATGGCGAAGGAGCTCGACGTCCCCGTGATTGCGCTCTCGCAGCTGAGGCGGATCCAGACGAAGGAGGCGCAGCTCTCCGACCTGAGGGAGTCCGGCGCGATCGAACAGGACGCGGATATCGTCATGTTCATCAACCGTCCCGACGTCTCCGCGACCCCCGAGGAACTCGCAAAGGGGAATATCGTGAAGGGCGCGGCGGAGCTCGTCATCGCAAAGCACAGAAACGGCTCGCTCGGGCGCATTCAGCTCCGCTTTATCGGCGAGAGCACGAAGTTCATCGACGTGGACGATCAGGGCGCGCCCGCCGAGGAGCCGCAGTACGGGAAGAAACAGCCCGAGTTTGACGCGGAGGACGGCTCCGACGGGCTTCCCTTCGATTGAGATGAAAACGGAAATCAGAACAATCTCGGAGGAATCCCTCCGCGAGGCGAAGAAGATCATCTCGGCGGGGGGCGTCGTCGCATTCCACACGGAGACGGTATACGGGCTCGGCGCGAACGCCTTCGACGATTCGGCGGTGGAGAGCGTCTTTGCGCTCAAAGGACGACCCGCGGACAATCCGCTCATCGCCCATGTGCACGCAGGGTACGATCTCTCCCGTCTCATCGACTTCGATCCGCCCTATGCCGCGCGCCTTCGGGAAGCTTTTCTCCCGGGACCGCTGACAATGGTCTATCCCTCGGTGGGGAAGGTCTCGCGGTATGTCTCCTGCGGGCTTACGACCCTTGCGATCCGCATTCCCTCGTCTCCGGCGGCTCAGGCGTTTCTTCGCGCCGTCGATCTGCCGATCGCCGCGCCGAGCGCAAACGTCTCCAAACATGTCTCGCCCGTGACGGCGGAGCATGTGTATGACGACTTCAACGGAAAAATCCCGCTCATTCTCGACGGCGGGGAGTGCGCGGGCGGAATCGAGAGCACCGTGCTCGACTGCACGGGAGAAGTTCCGCAGATTCTGCGCGAGGGGCTCGTGACGCGCGCGATGATCGCCGAAGTCGCGGGGGACTGCGGGGTCTACCGCATGAAGAGCGGGGAGAAACCGAAGAGCCCGGGAATGGCATACAGGCACTATTCGCCGCGCTGCGGCACGGCTTATTGCTATACGGCGGAAGAGGCGCGAAGGGTTTATCTCGAAGAGGAGGCGCGGGGCGGGAGGCCCCGGATCCTCTGCGACGGCGCCTGCGCGCGGGAACTGAACGGCTTGAACGTCCTCTGTCTCGGCGAAACGGGCGAGGAGATGGCGCGGCGGCTGTATTCCCTTCTCCGCCGCGGGGAGAAGGAGGCAACCCTGCTCATCGGGGTCATCCCGAGGGAGACGGAAGGCGTCATGGCGGGCGTGCTCAACCGCATGAAGCGCGCCTTCGGAGTGGAATAGATGGAAAAACAAAAGACGGTACGAAAGAAAATACTGTTTGTCTGCACGGGAAACACCTGCCGTTCCCCGATGGCGGAAGCCGCGCTCCGGAAGGAACTCAGGCGGAGAAAGATCACGGGCTACACCGTGCAGTCCGCGGGGATCCGCATGGAGAAGGGGAGCACATTGAGCGCGAACAGCGCGCAGGCGCTCGCCGAGGCGAAGATTTCGGTGAACAAGACCTTCAAACCCCGCCAGCTCACCGAGAAGATGATCCGCGACGCGCACGTTGTGATCTGCATGACCGAACGCCAGCAGAGCGCGCTCTCGCAGTTTCCGAATGTGACGAGCTTTCCCGCGCTCTCGGGCAGGGAGATTCCCGATCCGTACGGGCAGGGGATCGACGTCTACCGCGTGACGCTGCGCCGCATAAGGGAATGCCTTCCGCTCGTCATTTCGCGCTTTTGTTTGCAGGAAGATTGAAAAGCCCTCTTGACGATCGGGAGGAGTTGTGGTAAGATAACATTACAGGGAGGATACAAGATGAAAATTGCGCTCGCATGCGACCACGGGGGACTTGCCCTCAAAAATAAGATCATGGAATACCTGAAAGAGAACGGCTACGAAACAGAGGATTTCGGCACAACGACGGACTGTTCCTGCGACTATCCCGATTTCGCCTTGGCGGGAGCGGAGGCGGTTGCAAGCGGAAAATGCGACCGCGGGATCTTTGTCTGTACGACCGGGATCGGGATTTCGATCGCGGCGAACAAGGTCCCCGGCGTCCGTTGCGCGCTCTGCACGGACGCAACCTGCGCGCGGCTCACACGGGAGCACAACGACGCGAACGTCCTCGCCCTCGGCGGCGGGATTGTCGGCGTCAATCTCGGTCTCGACATCGTGAAAACCTTCCTCGGAACGGAGTTCTCCGGGCTCGAAAAGCACCAAAGACGGATTGATAAGATCTCGGCGATCGAAGCGAAATATCTTCGTTGATTTTCCACCCATGACGACGGCGCTGAAATCGAAAATCGTCGAATCGCTCACCTCCGTTCTTCCGATCGCTCTGATCGTGATCTTTTTGGGGATGACGTTCATTCCCCTCGACACGGGCGCGTTTGCGCTCTTCCTCGTGGGGGTCTTTTTGCTCATCATCGGGATGGGCTGTTTTACGTTGGGCGCGGATATGTCCATGCTCGTGATCGGCGAAAAGATCGGCTCTGCCATGACCCGTTCGCGCAAGATCTGGCTCATCGCGTTCCTTTCCTTTATCATCGGCATCATCGTGACGGTCGCGGAGCCGGATCTTCAAATCCTCGCGGGGCAGGTTCCCGCCGTGGCGGAAAAGACGGCGCTCGGGAATTATCTTCTCATCCTCACGGTGGCGGTCGGCGTGGGACTCTTCCTCATGGTCGCCATGCTCCGCATTGTGCTGAGAATCCGTCTTTCCGTCATTCTCATCTTCCTTTATGTCGCCGCCTTTGTTCTGAGTTTCTTCGTCGCGCCCCAATTCCGCGCAGTCTCCTTTGACGCGGGCGGCGTGACGACGGGACCCATGACCGTTCCCTTCATCATGTCGCTCGGCGTGGGCGTCGCCTCCATCAGAAGCGATAAAAAGGGACAGGACGACTCGTTCGGTCTCGTCGCGCTTTCGAGCGTGGGACCCATCATCGCCGTCCTCATTCTCGGGATAGTGTTCAAAATCCAAGATACGTCCTATGAGATCGCGCCGCCCACGGAAGTCGTGTCGACCCGCGGCATCTTCTTCGAATATCTTCGCGGATTCGGAAATTACGGGAAGGAAGTGCTCATCGCCATCGCGCCCATTCTCGTCTTTTTCCTTCTGTTCCAACTGTTTACGCGCTCCTTCCATAAGCGCCAGCTCGTCAGAATCTTTGTCGGATTCGGCTATACTTTCTTGGGACTTGTGCTCTTTCTGACGGGCGCGAATGTCGGGTTCATGCCCGTCGGCACCGAGATCGGGCGCACGCTTGCGGGGCTGTGGGGCGGATGGCTGCTCATTCCCGCCGGAATGCTCATCGGCTATTTCGTCGTCGCGGCGGAGCCTGCGGTCCATGTCCTCAACAAGCAGGTCGAGCGCATGTCGGCGGGCGCGATCACTTCCGCGACGATGAAGCGCGGGCTGTGTATCGGGGTCTGCGGCGCAATCGGGCTTGCAATGCTGCGTATTCTCACGGGGCTCGATATCATGTACATCCTCATTCCGGGCTATGCGCTCGCACTGATTCTGACGTTCTTCACGCCGCCGCTCTATACGGGTATCGCGTTCGACTCGGGCGGCGTCGCAAGCGGTGCAATGGTCTCATCCTTTGTACTGCCGATGGCGATCGGGGCGTGCGACGTTCTGCGCGGAGCCGAGGCGATTATGACGCAGGCGTTCGGCTGTGTGGCGTTCGTCGCGCTTGCGCCGCTCATTTCGATCCAGATCCTCGGAATCGTCTATAAGCGCAAAACGGGCAAAATCAAGCGCAATTTCCTCGCGGTCGAGGATCGGATCCTGACGTATGAGGTAGACTGAAATGGATAAAAAGATCGGAACGGGGCTCGGGAAACTTGTCGATACGGTCGTCAGCGGCGCGGCGTCGGTCACGGGCGCGGTGATCGGAGGGAAACCGCTCTCCAAATCGAAGGGAAAGGAACAGAACCGCGCAAAACTGCTCGTGAGCGTCGTCAACCGCGGCGACGAGATCCGCCTCAAAGAGATTCTCGACGAAATTTCCATCGCGCTCGGCTTTACGTTCGCGGGCACGGGGACGGCGCATTCCGCCGTGCTCGACTATCTCGGCATCGGCGAGACCGAAAAATCCATCGTCGTCTCCCTCTTTCCCGAGAGCGATGAAGAGGCGGTCATGCGCGGGATCCGTTCGAGGATGTCGCTCTATCTCGTCGGGAAGGGGATCTCCTTTACGATCCCGCTGTCGGGCGTGTCGGAGATTGTGGCAAACGGACTGGGCGGCGCGGCGTCCGTCAAGACGGGCGAGGGGAGGAAAATCATGAAAAACGAAGAACGGAAATATGATCTGATCGTCGCGGCGGTCGCGGCGGGGCAGGTGGACATCGCAATGGAAGCGGCGCGCGCGGCAGGCGCGGCGGGCGGTACGATCATTCGCGCGCTCTCGTCGGACAATGCGAAGGCGGAGCAGTTCATCGGCATCAATCTGATGCGCGAGCAGGAGATTTTGCTGATTCTTGCAAAGCGGGAAGGAAAACTTGCGATCATGCAGGCGCTTTCGGAGCGCGTCGGGCTGAAAACGGACGCGGGAGGCGTGATCTTTTCGCTTCCCGTAGACCGCACGGCGGGCATCACCGCGGCGGACGAGGCGGACGCGGAAAAGAAGGGAGAGGCGGATGAGTAAGCGGATTCTTGCGATCGGCGGAGGAGAGGGAAAAGGACGCGAGAGCGAGCCTGAAAAACTTGCGATCGACGGATACATCGCCTCGGAAGCGAAAAAAGCGGCGGGGACAAGGCGCGCGTGCGGGCTGTTCCTTCCCACGGCAAGCCATGACTGCATGCCGTATTACAACACGTTTCATAAGGTTTATACGGGGATCTTCGGGCTGAAAACGGACGTCGCCCTCACCGTGAACCGCGAGATTGATCTTGAAAAGATGCGCCGCAAATTCGAAGCGGCGGATTTTGTCTACGTCGGCGGGGGAAACACGGTGTTTATGATCGAGCATTGGAAGAAAACGGGACTGCTTTCGCTGATCAAAGAGGCGTACGAGAGGGGAACCTTCATCGCCGGGCTCTCCGCGGGCGCGATCTGCTGGTTCGAAGAGATGTATTCGGATTCGGTCATAGAAGGGGAGTATGCGATGTATGAAGGGCTCGGATGGCTGAAAGGAAAAATTTCTCCGCATTACGATGAAAGAATGCTTGACTTCGACAGAATCGTGATGTATAATAAATATCGCGCTTGGGGCGTCGAGAACGATGCCGCACTCGAATTTGTCGACGGCGAGCCCGTTAAAACAGTTTCGGGAGGCGGGAAGGTCTGGATGCTCGACGGAACGGGCGATAAGATTGTGAAGTCGGAATTTTCGGCTTGACGTGCGGGGATTGATCTCCTGCTTCGGTGGCTCCGCCGTATCAAAATGGGAGCGCATGCGGATGTGGCGAAATTGGCAGACGCGCAGGTTTCAGGTTCCTGTGGGAGACCATGCAGGTTCAAGTCCTGTCA
>CANRGR010000012.1 GCA_947630245.1 uncultured Clostridia bacterium
GACTACGTATGAGGGGATACACTCCTTCCTCGCTCCGCTCGGTCGTCGGTATGACAGCGAAAAACAGGCGGGCATTCCAAAATACGTCACGTTTTGCTTTTTTTGCCGTTTTGCCGTTAACCGTTTTGCCGTTAGCCGTTTTGCCGTTTTGTTTTTTGTGAGGTTACCCTCTTCCCGGTCTCATGCCGCCGCCGAAGCCGCCGCCGAAACCGCCCGAAGGAGCGCCGCCCGGATTTCCCATATTCCCCTGCGAACCGACCGAAGTAATGACCGAAGATACCGTAAAGGCGCAGAGCTGCGTATCGCCGCCGTAGAGTTTGAAGCTCCCTCCCGTAACAAGTTCCGGGCAGGATACGATGACCGATTGACAGCTCTTTTCGACCGTGACGGAGAAAATCGGCTTACCTTCTTCATCGGTCAAAGACAGGACGGTATTTGCGCTTATCCTTTGATTTTGCGCATAGGACAGCACATTCTGTTTGGAATTGTTTGCGGGCGTTTCGACCATTCCGAGAGGACCGACCGCAAAGAGACTGCCGCCGTCGATCACAATGCCTCTGTCCGCGTCGAGCGCGCTATTGCCGGACGAAGTCGGACCGAACACGATCAGCGTGCCGCCCGTCATGTTGATCGAGCCGTTGGAATCCACGCCGTCGCCTTCGGCATTGACATGAATTTCGCCGCCGCCGATGATGATATGTTCGACAACGCTTGTGTCGTCGCTTGCGGCGTTGATGCCGTCGTCGCTCGCCGTAATATTTATCGTACCGCCCGCGATCTCCACATAGCCGCCCTCAATGCCTTCATAGCTCTTTGTCACGGTGATCTCGCCGCCCGTGATCTTCGTAAGATTATCGCTCGTCAAAGCGTCGTCGAAAGTGGAGATCGTGAAGCTGCCGCCGCCCACGGAGAGATTTCCGCTGTTGGCGTGAACGGCGTCGTCCGTGCTGTCGATGGTAAACGTGCCGCCCTCGATGATGATGGAGTAGTCCCCTTCCGTGACGGTGATCTCTCTGTCCTCATTGTCCGAATCGGGATATTCGATCTCGCCGACCTTGATTCCCTTGCACCCCTGCACAAGTCCGTAGAGCGAACTTGCGTTATAGCGACCCGTTTCGTCGCTCGCTATCCTCCGATAGGTGTCTCCCGATTTGATATACTTGAAATCGTCCGCATCTATGCCGTATTCGGACATCTGCGTTTTGGGGACAAACGTGCCCGTTGTTTTGATATTATAGTTGCCGCCGTCGAGATAGACGACGGTGTCCGCCTGAATCCCGTCGCCCTCCGTTTTGCAGGAATAATCGACGTTTTTCAGATAGACATAGCCCTCGTCCGTCGTGAACGAAGTCGTCTCGTCGTCGCACTCCGCGTTGATCCCGTCCTTGCCCGCGGACAGAACGTTGATTTCACAGTTCGAAGCCGAGACGGAGAGCGCGGAAATCGCATGATTTTCCGCCATGAGCGTAAGCGAGCAGTCGACGATTGCAAGTTCTTTGGAAACTTTGATCGCGTTCTTGCCGCCGCTTGTCACCGAAAGGGAGCCTTCGCCGTTCAGGGAGAGCTTCCCTTTGATATGGACGGCGTTCTCCCCCTCGGCGGTGGAAACAATGGAATTTTCGCCGATCAGCGTGATCACGACCTCTGCGCCCTTGTTGGTTGCGCCGTCGAGGGCGATACCCTCCGCCGCCGTGATCGTTGCGCCGTCGAAAATAAGGTGCAATTTCAAGTTCTTTGCATCGAAAATAATCCCGCCGTAGCTGCCGCTGAAACGGTAGGTCCCGTCCTCGGAAATCCGAACGACGTCCTCCGTCGGCTCGACCGCATCTGCCTCCGCCGAGGAAGTGTTGCCCGAGAGATCGGAGAAATCCTCGTCGGTAAATTCCTCTTTCACGTCACCCGTAACGTCCTCGGCGCCGCCTGCGATTTCTCCCGTGCCGCCGCCCCCGAGATAGTCCCCGGGGTTGACGAAGGTCTCCTCCCCGCAGCCGCCGAAAACGCACACGCACATGGCGAGCGCAAAAACCGGCATGATGAATCGTTTCATAACCTTCTCCTTATTTCTCCTTTTGACGGCAATCTACCACAGCCGCGTATCCCTTTTGTGAAATTTCGGGGAAAATCCGCGGAAAAATCTTCCGCTTAAAGCAACAGAACAAGAATGCTTGCGAATTGGAGCGCGGTGCCCGCGATGTCGAACAGGTGCCAGATCGAATGGAAATAGCGCACGCGCCGCCCGAGCGCGAAAAAGACGATGCCGCCCGTGTAGGCAACCCCGCCCGCGAGCAACAGCCACAGACATACGGGCGCGACCTTTCCGATGAGCGGCGGAAAGACGGCGAGCGCGAGCCAGCCCATCACGAAATAGAGCGCCATCGACAGCCCCTTGACGACCTTGCTGTTCATGAAGATGGATTTGAAGGTGATCCCGAGGACGGCGCACACCCATTCGATGACGAGAACCGTCGTGCCCAAAACGGTGCCGCCGAAGGCGATCACGCAGAACGGGGTGTAGGTGCCCGCGATCAGAAGAAAGATCGTGCAGTGGTCGAACACCCGAAAGACTCCCTTCGCCCGCCCGTCGGGCAGAAAGTGATACAGCGCGCTCATCGTATAGAGAATGACGATACTCGCGCCGAACACCGACACCGCAACCATCGCCGAGGGGACGGGGTAGGCGAACCAGAGCGCAACCGCCCAGAACGCCAGCCCGAGCGCGCCGCCGACGATATGGGAGACCGCATTGAAGATCTCCTCTCCCTTTGTATAGAAGGATTGAAATCCCTCCCGTTTTTTAACTGCTTCCGCCATTTTTTTCTTCCTCCCGCATTTCCCTTCCATTATACCCGATCGCGCCCGAAAAATAAACCCATTTTTCCACGGGACGGCGCTACGGTCCGCGCCGCGCCTTCTATTCGGCGCGGCGCCCCTTCTACTTGCAAAAATGCCGCTCTACTCACGGTAGAGCGGGCTCTATTTGCGATAAAACACAAGGAAATATACGACAACAACCGCGATCGCCATTCCGATGAGGAAGGTGATCAGCTTGATTTTTTTGATCTTCTTTTCCGACAGCGGTTGGTAGCCCGAAGGGGTGAGTTCGCCGCCGCAGGACGGACATTTCGTCATGTGATCGAGCACCTTCGCGCCGCAATGCGGACAGACGGCGGTGTGTTTCTCGACATATTCGCGCTGTTTCCGGTCGCGGTCCTCGTAGACCGTCGTTCTCTTCTTCATAGAAGAAGTATATCACATTTTCCGCCGTTTGGCAAGGAAAATCGCACGGGCGAAATCATTCCACGCTTTTGAGCGATTCGGTCATGTTGATCTTCGAAATGAGGAACCCGAAGAAGAGATTGATGGCGGTCGCGGTCAGGAGGGAGCCGCCCGCCGCCAAAATGTACGAGATTGGCTTGATGAAGTACAGGAACGCCATGATCTCCAACTCGTTGAGCTTCATCACGAGATAGAGGAGCGGATAGCCGAGGGCGGCGCCCAGCGCCGTGCCGACCGCCGTGAGCAGGAGAATCTCCACGAGCAGGGAAAACGAGACGTCGAAGTTCCCGAATCCGAGCACTTTGAGCGTCGCCATCTCGCGGCTCCGTTCCCGCATGCTCAGAAGAGAGAGATTGTAGAGCACTACCACCGAGAGCAGGATTGCGAACGTCATCATCGTGTACTTCATCACGTTCGTCGAAGAGATGAGATTTTCAATCTCCCCGCGGCGGTCCGCCATCGTCTTGGCGATGTTGAGCCCGCTGCTCTCGTTGAGGATGTCGCGCACCCGTTCGGGGGAATCTGTTTTGATCCACACGTTCTCCTGATAGTAGCACCCGTCGGTGAATTTGTCCTCCCGCGTGAAAAATCCGTTCCACGTCGCCGTGGGGACGACCGATTCGACCGTATATTCCACCGTGCACGACCCGACGGCGAGGGTGAACGCGTCCCCCACTTTGAGCCCGAGCTGAGACGCCGTAATCTCGCTGATCGCGCCCGACGCTACGTTCGCCATCTGCGAATCTTCGGGCAGAATCCGCACCGTGATCTCCTTGTTGCGCGCGCCCGTCTGCACGGTTGCGACATAGGAGCGCAGCCGCTCGTACCGCTCGATGGTTCCCCCGGTTTGAAGGGAATCGAGCAGGGAGAAAAATTCCTCCTCGGACGCAGCGGGAATGGAGCTGTTCACGTCGAAGCGGCAGAGTCCGCCGTAGTCGTTGTCGACGGAGTGCTGTAACGTGTCCCCCATGCCGAAGCTCGTGACGAGCAGCGCCGTGCACCCCATGACCCCGATGACCGTCATGAGCGACCGTCCCCAGTTGATGCGGATGTTGCGCAGTCCCATGCGGGCGGAGAGCAGAAGATGGCGGGTCTCCTTGCTCCGTCCCGTGCCGCGGCGGATGCGCGGGGTATAGGTGATCTGTTTGGGACGCATGCACTCGGCGGGATTTTCGCGGATCACCGACCGCGCCGCCCACACCCCGATGAGCACCGCCAGCGCGCAGACGAACGCCGTGACGCCGACCGTCCAGGGCACGCTGAACAGAACGCCGGAGAGAATGGGCATCGAATAGACGAGCCCGTATTTGATCGTCATCACTCTCGGCACGATGACGGGACCGAGCGCCGCGCCCGCAACGCAGCCCAAAAACGTGACGATCGCGCTGATCGTCGCATAGTGGAAGATGATCCGTCCGTTCCCCACCCCGAGCGCCTTCAACGTGCCGATGTTCGTCCGCTCGCGCAGTATGAGACGGCTGACGTTCGTGAGAATCACGAGCATCGAGACGAGGAAGAAGATGACGGGAAAGACATAGAGCATGCTCCTGCTCTGGTCCGCCTCGCCGTCGAGCAGGGCGACCGACTCCATTGTGTCACGGTCGTAAATAAAGACGAGATTGTTGTTTTCCCCCTTCTCTGCAAACCGCGCGCGGATCTCCTCCTTCGCGGCGTCGGGATCCGACGGGTCGATCAGCGCCTGGTTGCGCATGCCGCGCACAATATTCTCCACATACGGTCTGATCTGCTCCTGCCCGATCCCGAGCCATGCGGGGATCTGCGCGGAGAGCGCGGCGGACACGGCGTCCGACAGGGTCTCCGGCGTGAGAAAGACGGGCGAGACGGAGTAGACATTCACCCCTTCCACCGAATACATGAGCCCCGTCACGCGGAGAGAATAGGCGGAGGGGACGGAGAAGTCGGGCACGAGGGAGCGAAGCAAGGGATACTCTTCCAAAATTCCCTCCGCGAGCCCGTCGAGATAGGGACGGAAGGTCGTGAAGTCCACCGTGAGTACGTCGCCGATGCCGTATCCGAACAGCCCCGCGACCGTCTTGTCGATGAGGAATCCCTTCTCCCCGACGTCGACGTAGGGCGCGTGCCTCTTTGCGTCCCGTTCCGCAACGTAGATCTTCGCCACATGCGCCTCTTCGCCGCGCGAAAATTCGCCCTCGGAAAAGATTCTCAGCTCCGCGCCGCCGAAGGCGGAGAGATACTCCTCGTCCCCCTCGTCGAAGGCGGTCGTCTGCACGATGAGATCGGCAAGGTCGGACGCTTCGAAGTAGAGATCGGTGCGCCGCCGCAGGGTCAGCGTGTTCGAAATGAACCCGAGAAAGAGGGTCGCGGCGAGGAGCGTAATCGTGAACGTCGAGAGATACTGAAACCAATTCTTCCACAGCTCGCGCAGGGTGAGTTTGAAAAGCAGCCTGTTTACCACGAGATCTCACCTGCCTCCGCGGGATGTTCGTTGCGGCTGTTGCCCACGATCTTCCCGTCCGAGAGCACGATGACGCGGTCGGCGACGTCCGCGAGCTTTGCGTTGTGCGTGACGAGAAGAATGGTCATTCCGTAATTTTTTTGCAGTTTTTTCAAGAGGGCGATGATCTTCTGCCCCGTCTTGGAGTCGAGCGCGCCCGTCGGCTCGTCGCAGAGCAGAAGGGGCGGCTTTTTGACGATGGCGCGCGCGATTGCGACCCGTTGCTGTTCCCCGCCCGAGAGACGGGAGGGAAAATTGTTCCCCCGCTCCGAGAGTCCCACTTCTTCGAGCGCCTCGTTTTCGTCCATGCTCCCCTCGCAGCGCGCGATCGCGACGTTCTCCCGCGCCGTGAGATTGGGCATGAGATTATAAAACTGAAAGACAAACCCGAGATCCCTTCTCCGGTAGGAGACGAGTTCGCGGGAATTGCAGGCGGTGACGTCCTTGCCGAACACGACGGCGCTGCCGCCGTCCGCGTTGTCCATTCCGCCGAGAATGTTCAGAAGGGTGCTCTTGCCCGACCCGCTCGGACCGAGGATCACCGTAAATTCCCCCGCGGCGATTTCAAACGAAACGCCGTCGAGCGCGGTCACCGCGCGCGACCCGCTCCCGTATCTCTTGATCAATCCGTTGACAACGACACCGTCCACTCTTTCTCCCTCCGTTTCCTTTCATTATACCGCGTTTTTGCGCAAAACGCAAGAATACGGGCGCAATTTTTCAGATCAGTCCCTCGATCAGAATCTTGATCCCGATGGCGAGCAGAATGAGCCCGCCGAGCAGTTCCGCCTTGTCGGCGAAGCGGTCGCCGACCTTCTTGCCGAGCAGAATCGCCGCGCCCGAGAGGAGCATGGTCACGCCGCCGATGACAAGCGCGCAAAAGATGACGTGGAAGGGAAGCCCCGCATCCGTCTCCGCCGCCAGCAGCGTGACGCCGACCGCAAGCGCGTCGATGCTCGTCGCCACCGCCTGCAACAGCAGTTTCCCCGCGCCGAGTTTCGTCTGCGCGACGATCCGCTCCCCTCCCCGCCGCTGCCGCTCTTCGCGGAAATAGTCGAAGATCATCTTCCCGCCGATGAATCCGAGGAGCGCAAAGGAGAGCCACGGCGCGATTTTCTTGACAAACGCCGAAAACGCGTATCCGCAGTAATATCCGAGGACGGGCATGAGAAATTGGAAGAACGCGTACATGCCCGCGACCGCCGCGACCTTCCACGGCTTCATCCCGGGCTCCACCATGCCGTTCATCATCCCCACCGCCACGGCGTCCATCGACAGCGCCACGCCGATCAGAAGAATCTCGTAAATACTCATGACGGTCCTCCTTTTTCATTCCCATATATGAGGAAGAAAAAAGACTTATGCACGGAAAACACCGCGCATAAGTCTCGCCGTTTCATGCAATGCCCGCGGCGTTTGCCGCAAGATGTGGACCTTGCCGCTCTTTCAAAGAGCCGACTACTCCCCTATGGACTTCTTTATTCTATCCGTTCCGCTTGCTTTTGTCAAACGTTTCCGCTATAATATCATATATGGCTTACGAAATTTTTCTCAAAAAGGGAGAGGAAAAGCGGATCCTCGCGGGACACCCGTGGGTGTACGCGAACGAAGTGTCCCGCATCGAGGGCAAGGACAGGAACGGCGCGCTCGCGACCGTCCGCGCCTTCGACGGGCGGTTCCTCGGCAAAGGATACATCAACCACGCCTCGAAAATCCTCGTGCGCATCTTCCTCCGCGGCAAAGAGGAGGACGGCGAAGAGCTCTTCTTTGCGCGCATCCACGCCGCGAACGCCTTCCGCCGCTCCCTCGGCTACGACAACTGCTACCGCGCCGTCTTTGCGGAGGCGGACGATTTGCCCGCCCTCATCGTGGATAAGTACGGCGACTATCTCTGCGTGCAGATTCTCTCCCTCGGCATGTATCTGAGGAAGAAGGAGATTGTCTCCGCGCTCGTCAGGGAATTTTCCCCCGCGGGAATCTATGAGCGGTCGGATGTTGCCGTCCGCAAAAAAGAGGGGCTTCCCGAGGAGACGGGAGTCCTCTTCGGGGAGATCCCGGAACGGGCGGAGATCGTCGAAAACGGCATACGGATGGAGATTGATCTCCGGCGCGGACAAAAGACGGGATACTTTCTCGACCAGAAGGAGAACCGTCTCGCCGTGCGGCGCTATGCGCGCGGGGAAGTGCTCGACTGCTTCTGCAACAGCGGCGGCTTCTCCCTCAACGCGGCGGCGGGCGCGGACAGGGTCACGGCGGTGGATGTCTCCCCTCTCGCCCTCGAAACGGTGCGGCGGGCGGCGGAAAAGAACGGATTTTGCAACATCGAGACGGTGTGCGGGGACGCATTCTCCCTTCTGCGCGCCTTCCGCGAGGAGGGCAGGACGTTCGACTGCGTGATTCTCGATCCTCCCGCCTTCTGCAAATCCGCCGCCGAGGCGGCGGACGCCTGCAAGGGGTATCTCGACATCAACCTGCTCGGATTCCGTCTCGTAAAACCGGGCGGATTCCTCGTAACCTGCTCCTGTTCCCACTATGTTCCCCTCCCCCTCTTCGAGCGCACGGTCGCCGAGGCGGCACGGCGGGCGGGCAGGCGGGCGCAGTGTGTGGAACTCCGCTCGCAGGCGCCCGATCACCCCGTTCTGCTCGGCGCGGAGGAGACGCAATATCTCAAATGTCTCATCTTTCGCGTTCAATGAACGAAAATGATATGACTTTTTGCCGAATGTTTTATAAAATCGGGAAAAGGGGTGTATTTCATGAAAAAATTACTTCCTTCTCTGTTTGCAATCGCCTTGTGCGGCGCGATGCTCTTCGGAGCGGTCGCATGCGGCGAAAATTCGGGACAGCCAAGCCCGGGACATACCCATACGTTCGAGGAAAAATGGAGCTACGACGCCACCGAGCATTGGCACGCGGCGACCTGCGGTGACTCCGAGCGCGCAAACGTCGGCAAACATACGCCCGACGGAAACGGCAAATGCACCGTCTGCGGATACCGCACCAAGAGCATCACGCTTGCGGAATTTGTGACGCAGTATCAGCAGAAGGGCGTTGACTTCGTGCATAACGCCGTCAAGGATCAGGTCAAAAAGACCCCTGTGTCCGAATTTATCTGGTTCAAGGCGAACGACAAGGACGAACTCATCTCCTATACTTACGTCTACACCGCCGAAAAGAGCGACACCGCAAAGACGGACAAGACGCACATGGTCTACATTATGCACGGCACCGACATCGGAACCGTGGATCTCGACGACATCGCGGACGGCACCGCGAGCGCAACGTCGCTCTCCACCCCTGTGGCGGGATTCCCCTTCGATCTTGCCGAGCAGGCGGCAAAACGTCCGCTCGCAGACGCGCTCTACACCGCCTGCGTCTCCTTCGGCGCGAACGAGCATACCCCCGCGCTGCGCCTGTTCAATTCGAACGGCTACAAGGACGGCAAGCATGAGCTCGCGATCATGGATGTCTATGACGGCGGATATCTCCGCTACACGCTCTATGTCGAAGCGGCGGAGGACGCCGACGACGCGGCGCTCATCGAGGCTTTGCAGGACGGGAGCAAGCTCTCGGGCTACAAGGAGTCGACCGTCAGCAATCAGGGCACGAAGCTGTACTTCAACGTTGCGCAGTAAAGACGGCTTTAAGGCATAAAACCGAAAACGAAAGCGGCGGATTCCCGCCGTTTTTTTGTGTCTGAAAATGGTTGCCGCAAATTGTGAGCGGGCGCGCCGTCATGGAATCTGCGGTCAGCCGATTTTTTCGACGAAATACACGCAATCGAGGACGGAGAGCGCCTCGATGATGTCGTTGTGACTCTTCTTTTTGAGCTCCTTGCCGACGACGGTGAACTTGACGGTGTACACGCTCAGTCCCGAATTGGCATAGGCGGGATTGAGTTCGAGATTGTCGATTTTGAGCCCGAATTCGCGCGCCATTGCAATGAAATCCTGCAAACTGCTCCGCGATTTCAGTTCGAGATGGATCTCGAAATGATCGGACTTGTTCTTGATATACGTCTCCATCTTCGAGAACGCGAGCAGACCGATCATGAGCGCGGCGAACCCGATGAGCGCGGCGGTATACAGCCCGAACCCGAGAATCGCCGAGATGATCGACATCGCCCACATTCCGACCGACGTCGTGAGCCCCATGATCTGGTTTTTCGACGAAAAGATGATCGTATTCGCCGTGATGATGGAGATTCCGATGAACACCGCCGCGGACAGAAACGAAAATCCCACGTTGAGCACGGTGATGAAATAGACGTCCCCCAGCCCCGCGAACATCGACCCGATGGACAGCACGATGAGCGTGCGCAGCCCCGCCGCGTGACGGTTCTTGGACCGTTCGCAGCCGAGCACGACCGCCATCACAATCACGAGCGCCGTTTTAAGTGCCGTGGAGGCAATATTTACTTCCGCCGACCAGCTTCCGAGCCAATCTGCAATCAAATCGGTTGACATATTCACCTCTTATTGATAAATTTTTTGCGGTTGTATTCCGACCCCACGGAGACGTCCTCCGGCGGCTCCGTCGCTTCCAAAAACGCCTCCTCCTCGGGGGAGCGCGCGTATTCCTTGCGCGAGAGTTCCTTCTGGATCGAATTCATCTGCGCCTTCAAGGCGACGACTTCCTCCTCGCGCGTGGCGGGAACCCCGCCCGCTTCGCCCTGTTCGGCGCGGGTTCCGTACGAACCCGAAAGATACAGCGCGAGTTTCGCAAGCGCGGGTCCGATGAGTTCATAGAGAATGCTCGACGAGAGAATGACCGTCTGCAACATGCTCCCCGTCTCCCCGCCGAGCACGCGCGCGCCGAGCGCGGCGAGCCCGATGGCGACCCCCGCCTGCGGCGTGAGCGCAAGCCCGAGGAAGTTGCGCACCTTTTTGTCCTTCTTCACTGCGGCGCAGCCCAAAAACGCGCCCAAATACTTCCCTCCGATCCGCACGAAGAAATACAGAATCCCGATGACGAGCAAGGGAACGCCTCCCATCGCCTCGCCCGAGCCGACGAGCGCGTCGAGGCGGAATCCGAGCCCCGACTTCACAAAGAACAACAGGAGAATGGGCGGACTGAAATAGTTGAGCTGTTTGAAGAGCTTGTCGTCGCCCGAGATGTTGATGTACACCGTGCCCATCGCCATACAGCCGAGCAAGGGCGAGACGTCGACCGCCGCGCCGATCCCGCACATCGCGAACAAAAACGCGACGGAGACGATGAGGCGGTTGTCCGTGGAGCGCTTCGCCATGAGAAATTTCAAAAGGAACCCGAAGGCGACCCCGACGGCGATCATCATGAGATTCCACGCGACGGGGAGCAGAATATCCCCCGCCGAGAACCCGCCGCCGAGGGAGGCGAGCGCAACGGAGACGGCGACGCTGTACGCGATCAGGCTGACGACGTCGTCGAGCGCGACGACGGAAAACAGCGTCTCCACAAAGTCGCCGTGCGCCTTCGTCTGGCGGATCGTCATCATCGTGGACGCGGGCGCGGTTGCGCTTGCGAGCGCGGCGAGAATGATCGAAAACGCGAGATCGAGCCGCAGAATGAAATAGGTGAGGACGAACACGAGCACGGACGCGAGGAGCGCCTCGAAGAGGGTGATGACGACGACCTTCCCCCCGTTCTTTCTGAGCACGGAGAAGCGGAAATATTCGCCCACGCTGAACGCAATGAACGCGAGCGCGATGTCCGAGATGAAATCCATGCCGTCCGAGACGTACTCGGGCACGAGATCGAGACAGAACGGACCGAGCAGAATCCCCACGAGAATATAGGCGGTGACGTTGGGAAGTTTGAGAAGTTTTGTCAGCCGCGTGCCCAAAAAGCCCGCAAGCAACATGATCGCCACCGAAATGATGACGACGGGCACGGGCGACGACACGCCGATCTGTTCATAAAACTTATCAAGCATGGTTTCCTTCCGAACGGCAATTCCCCGCTTTCAATCGTATGCGAAAAGACACGGCTCTTGCGAGGGTGAAAATAATTATAGCACGATTTCGAAAAAAAACAAGTCAATTTTGAAAACTTTTCTGAAAAATTGCGAGAAATCGCATTGAAATGAAATTTATTTTCAAACAATCACGCCCGCGGCAGGACTTCGTACAGTTCCTTTGCGCGGTTCATCGGCACGGGCGCGCACTGGGCGGACGCCGTCTCCACTCTGCGGACGATCCCCTCGCGGGGCAGGTCTCCCCGTCCGAACGGCGCGAGAACGCGGTCGCCCTCCCGCACGGGAAAGGGAGACAGAAACCAATGCGGCGCGCCGTCGATCTCCACCTTTGCAAACGTGTGCGTTCCGTTTTCGGCGATCACCCCGCCGCTGAGCGAATGAATCATCGTTTCCTCCTCAGAACAGCGGCGCGAATACCTTTGCGATCTCGCAGGTCACCCGCCGCACGACCCGTTTCTTTGCGTCCTCCTCCGTCTGCAAGCGGGAGAGGGAGAACGTGGTCAGAAAGTCCTCTTTGAGCTGCGCAACCGCCTTTGTGCGGTACATGAACACGGCATTCTCGTAGTGGTGCAGAAGAGAGCGGTAGTCGAGATTGATCGTCCCGACGATCCCCACAACGTCGTCCGCCAAGAAATTCTTGGCATGAATGAACCCCGGCGTGTACTCGTAGATCTTCACCCCGCCCTTGATGAGCTTCATATAGTTGGAGCGCGCGAGCGCGAAGGCGAGCTTCTTGTCGGGAATGTGCGGCACGATGATGCGCACGTCCACGCCCCGCGCCGCCGCGAGCAGAAGCGCTCCTTCGAGGCGGTGGTCGATGATGAGATACGGGCTCATGATATAGACGTATTTTTCCGCCGTCGTGAGCACGTTGATATAGAGATCCTCGGCGACCTGACGGTCGTAGAGCGGACGGGGACCGTCGCCGTAGGGCTGGACGAACCCCTCTCCCCCGATCGCGGGAAAACTCTCCGCGGGCGGAATGTAGGGCTCGAAGTTCTCGGGCTCGCGCGCGCGCAGATTGAAGAGGCGGAGAAACATGAGCGTAAGTCCCGTCACGCCCTCCCCTTCGAGGCGGATCGCCGTGTCCTTCCAATGTCCGAAGGGCGCGGTCTCGTTGATGTATTCGTCCGCAAGATTGAGCCCGCCCGTATAGCCGATGACGCCGTCGATGACGGTGATCTTCCGATGGTCGCGGTTGTTATGGTAATTGGAGACGAGCGGCACGAAGGGATTGAACTTGACGCAGCGGATCCCCTTCTTGCGCAGAATGCGGTAGTACCCCGAGCGAAGTTTGCCCATACAGCCGATGTCGTCGTAGCTGACGCGCACTTCGACGCCCTCCTTCACCTTCTCTTCGAGCACGGCAAGGACGCTGTCCCACATCTTGCCCTTCGCGAGAATGAAGTACTCCATAAAGATGAACCGTTTCGCGTTTTTCAAATCTTTCAGATAGCGCGTAAAGAACTGTTCGCCGAGCGGGAAATACTCCGTCTTGGTATTGCCGTGCAGGACGGCGTTGCGGTTCGAGCGGTGCAGCGCCTCCGAGACCTGCGCCCACCGCCCCATCTGTTCGGCGCGGGTCTTTTCGCTCACCGTGCGCCCGAGGAAGGGACGAGACCGCTCGTTGAGAAGCTGATAATTCGCGCGCTGTCTGCGCGACGGCTTGTTGTTCGAGAAGATGATATAGATCGCCACGCCCACGAGCCCGAACACGATCACGCAGATCGTCCACGGGATCTTTGTCTCGGGGATCATGTCGCGGTTGACGATGTTGAGCACCGTCGCGACGAGAATGACCCACTCCACGCCGCCGAACCCCAGCCAGAACAGGATTTCATAGTCGGGGAACAGGTCGGAAAGAATCACTTCCGCAACGTTGAAGAGCCCCCAGAACAGCACCGCAAAGACGAGGGTCATCAGGATGATCGTCAGTCCGTAGACGAACAGACGGCTGAAAAACATTTTCACGAATCGTTTCATGGATTCTCCCTTCGGTAAATATAGCAACCGCACGGCGCGACGGTTCTTTGGAACGTTCCCGCAAGCACGGGATTCTCCGCCGTCGTATGCAGGACGCAGAGCGAGGCGCAATGTGCGAACGCGTCGCGGGGGAACCGGTCCTGCGGAATCCCGCACAAGTCCGCCTCTTCCAGCGCCGTGCAGGGCAGAAGGGCGTCCTCGTCGAGATAGTCGAACTTCGCCGTCAAGGACGTCAGAAAGGGAAGTCCCGCCACGAGCCGCACCGTGCCCGCGACCCGCCGATAGATCGCGCCGTCCTCATAGAAATAGGGCGCCCGCGCCTCGACGGTGACAAGGCGGCTTCCCGAAAGCCCGCGCGGGGAGAGTTCCGCGCCGCCCGAGATCACAAGCGACGTCGCGCCCGTGTCGGCAAGCAGATCGGGAGCGAGATCGCCGAAGAGGAGCATGATCTCGTCAAACGACGTGCGATCGGTGCGGAACACTCTCTCGCCGTCGAAACAGAACAGCTCGCCCGCATAGTATCCCCTCGTTCCGTAAAGGCGGTACAGGGCGGCGCGCTCGAACGGAGAAACGTCTCCGAGCGGGCGGGACAGCAAGTCCGCCAAATCGCCCTCTTCGAGCAGATTGCGGTATGCGCGGAACTCCTCGCCCGTGCCGATTCTGCCCGCTTTTCCGCCGCGTTCGAGGAGAAGCCCGGTCTCGTCCGCTCCGGTCAGGCAGGAGAGCACGCTCCCGCAGGTCTCCTCCGTGACGGCGCCGTCCTCCCAACGGCAGACGGCGGGCGCCGCGCCGCCGAGCACGCGGGGCGGCGGAAGAAAGAGCGAAAGGACGCACGCCGCGGCAAGCATCGCCGCCGCAACTTTTCCCGCCATGCGGATCAATCTTCCCCGTTCCATTGATGATGGTGCAAACTGCCCCGAAGGGACAGCCCTCCGAACGAATTTTGCCGCAGTCCCTCATAGACCGCGACGGCGACGGCGTTGCTCAGGTTGAGCGAGCGCGCCCCGCCGATCATGGGAATGCGGACGCACTCTTTCTCATGCAGGAGAAGGAGTTCTTCGTCGAGCCCTTTGGTCTCCTTGCCGAATATGAGCCCGTCGCCCGCGGCATAGCCCGCATCCGAATAGGTCCCACGCGCCTTTGTCGTAAAAAAGTGCAGCCGCCCGGGAATCTCCCCGAGCGCGGCGGACAGATCGTCGTGCACGCGCACGTCCGCAAGTCCCCAATAGTCGAGCCCCGCGCGTTTGAGATATTTGTCGCTCAATTCGAAGCCGAGCGGGCGGACGAGATGCAATACGCACCCCGTCGCCGCGCAGGTGCGCGCAATGTTGCCCGTGTTCTGCGGGATCTCCGGTTCGACAAGAACAATGTGGAACATGTCCCCCTCCGTCTCCCATTTTACGACAAAACAGGGGATTTTGCAAGAAATTTTTCTCTCGTTTTGCAAGACGGGCAAAAAATTACTTGACACGCCGCCCTTTTTCCTCTATAATGCGATTGTTTGGTTGACCGAACAATTTCCTTTGCTTACACATCCCATATTTTTTCTCATTAAAAAGTCGGGCGTTTGCCCGACTTTTTAATCGTTTTGGCGTGAGCGTTATCTCAGATAGTTCCCTCTCGCGGAACTGCGCACGCGGTAGACCTGTACTTCCTCGCCCGTTTCGGCGTCGAGATAGACCACATACTCCTCCTCGCCGTAGGTGCAGGCAAATTCGTGCGCGAGCACTTCCTCGCCGTCGACGGGAATCAGCGCGAGATGCGCGGCGTAGGGAACGAGCCCCTCCGCAAGTTTTGTCTGCGCCTCTTCGCGGCTCATGCCGCCGCCCGGGGTGCGGTCGGTGTGGTTGAGAAGATAGCCCATCGCGTCCAAGCCGACGACCCTGCCCTTCGATTCGCACACCCGCACGCGGATGAGATCGGGATAGATCCTCACGCCGTTCTGCACGGCGACGTAGGTGAGATCCGCAACCATGCCCGCGTCGGACATCCACACCGCCTCGACGCCGTCGTAGCCGAGCTCCGTCAAAAATTCGCGCGCGAGCGAATCGCAGGTGTCGAGATCGAAATTCTTTTCGGTGCACTCCTCATAGGTGTCGAAGAAGGCAAGATTGCCGCCGTTCTTCGTGATCTGCGCGAAGATCTCGTTGCCGCTCTCGTCGGTGAGGACGAAGTTGTAGCAGGTCGCCTGCTGTGCCACGGTCTCGCCCGTGAAGCGCGTTTCGGACAGATGATAGCCGTTGAGATATTCTTTGACGAGTTCCTCCGCCCGCTGTTCGGAGATCTCCTCCTGCGCCGCAAGGCGGTTTTCGCCGACGTTCCCCTCCTTTGAGAAGGGCGCGTCCACCGTCTCCTCGGGCTCTTGCAGGGACGTCTGTCCCATCTCGCCGAATTTCTGCGAGATCTCGCCCTCCTTGCCGCCGATGAAGTCCATGAACTCTCCCTCGTCGAGGTGCGTCGCAAGTTCGTTGAGCTCGCCGTAGAGCTTTGCGTTGACGTTGTAGAGATATTCCACCGTGTTCTTCTCCCGCTCGGTGAGGGGTCTCCCCTTTGCGAGCCCCGAGAGCAGGGTGCGGCAGTAGGCGCCCGTCTTGTTGACGAAGGCGGAGATGTCCGTCCCCGTCACGGGATCCACGGGAATGCGTTCGAGCGCGCTCTCCATGAGTTCGCTGTCGACGAGAAGGTCGGTAACCAAAACGCGCTGTTCGTTCGCGCCGGACGACACTCTCAGTTTGGACAGGTTGCTGTCCATTTCCTCGGAGACGGAGACCATCTCATAGAGGGCGTTGCGGTAGCCGCTCGCCGTTTCGAGGGTCATGTCGCTGAGGCGGAACGACCCCGCCGTGACGACCGTCGCAAGGGCGAGACAGGCAACGCCGAGCGAAATGACCGCCGCAAGCCAGCCGCCGAATCCGGGCGCGTGCTTCTTGCGCTCCGTCTTTTGTTCCCGTTTGTGCCGTCTCTCGGTAGCGCGGCGGGTGTGCGCCGCTTCGCGCGCCTTCATGCGCTGTTCGTGCGCCCGTTCCTTTGCGTCGCGGCGGCGGCTCTTCAAGGCGATCTTTTCCTTCTTCTCCCGCTCCTTGCGGGCGCGGCGGTCCGCCTTGCTCTCGTTTTTGAGCATCTCGCGGCGGGCGATGCGCTCCGCCTTCCGCTCCACGCGCTTCTCTTTGAGCGCCGCCTTCTTTTCGAGCTTCTTCTGCGCGCGCTCCTCCTTCTTCGCTTTCAGCTGTGCCTTCTTTTCGAGCTTTTTCTCTTTGAGCGCCGCCTTCTTCTCGATCTTTTTCTGTTTGAGCTCCGCCTTGTGAAGAAGTTTCTTTTCCTTCTTCTCCGCCTTTGCCTTTGCCGCTTCCAGCCGCTTTTCCGCCGCCTGTTTTTCCTTCTTTTCCGCCTTTACCGCGGTCTTTTGACGGGACGTGCGCGGTTTTACCGCTTCCGCGGTCTTTGCGGCGCGCTTCTTTGCGCCGCCGTTTGCGGCGGTTGCGGCGTTCTCCTTTTCGATCGTCTCGACCTTCTTTGCGCCGCTCGATACGTTTTTACCCGTTTGATTCTCTTCCATATCTTACCTCCTTAAATGGCAAAGACGTGCTTGCCGATGACCGTGACCGTCTGACGGTTGAAGATCCATGCGCTCGTCGCGACGGCGGGATTATAGTAGTAGAGACACCCATAGGTGGGATCCCATCCGTTCATGGCGTCTTTGGCGGCGTTGTACGCCGTCTGGTTGGGTTCGAGATTGATCTGTCCGTCCGCGACCGCCGTAAAGGCGCCCTTCTGATAGATGACCCCGGAGATCGAGTTGGGGAAGGACGGGCTCTTGACGCGGTTCATGATGACCGCGCCGATCGCGACCTGTCCCGTATAGCTCTCGCCCCTGCCCTCGGCATAGATCGCCTTCGCCATGAGATAGAGATCGGACGAAGTGTAATTCGAACTTCCCGATCCGGACGAACTCGGGCTCTTGCCGTTGAGCGCGTTGTAAGAATCGTTCATGCCAAGCGCGGCATAGGTGGATTTGCCCACGATGCCGTCCGCGGTGAGCCCGTTCTTCTTCTGGAACGCGATGACCGCCTTCTTTGTCCCCGCGCCGAACACGCCGTCCACGCTGCCGGAATAGTACCCCCATTGTTTCAAACGGCGCTGGACTTCCTTTACTTCGCTGCCCGTGCTCCCCTGACGGAGAACGGCGGCGTCCACGGCGACCGCCGTCTCGGCAACGCGCTGCGTCCCGGCTGCGGCATACACCGCCGCGGGAACGACCGCGGACGCGGCAAGCGCAAAGACGAGCGCGCCGATTGCTATCATCTTCTTCATAATTTCCTCCTACGCACAATGTGAGCATTCACGGAAATTTTATGCGAAATTTACAAAGACGAAGAAAGAACGGGCGCGCGGCGGGCATTGCCCGCCGCGCGCCGAATCCGCAGACGATTTTGATCAAGTTGAATAGGGATCCTTCCCGTAAAGCGCCGAGACGTTGTCCGCGAACTTGCGGGATTTCTCGTATTGCCTCACGTCGATCTCCCCCGCCGCGTCGCCGAGCCTCTTCTTTTGCTCCCTTGTGAGGCGGGTGGGCACTTCCACAAATACTTTCAGATAGAGATTTCCCGTCCCGTTGCGGGTTTTCAGTCCCTTGCCGCGCACCGTGAACGTCGTGCCGGACTGCGTCCCCTCGGGGATTGTGTAGTCGAACGTGTCGTCGATGTCGGGCACGCGGATCGTCCCGCCGAGCGCCGCAACCGAATAGGGAACGGGCAGTTCGAGATACAGATCCATATTCTTGCGCTCGAACAGCTTATGCGGCTCCACGCGGAACACGACGATGAGATCCCCCGCCGCCGCGCCGTCCGCGCCCGCCTGCCCGTAGCCGCGCTTGCGGATGTACGAGCCCGTATCCACGCCCGCGGGGATTGTGAAGGAGACCTTCGTCTCTTTGCGAAGATACCCCTTCCCCTTGCAGTCGGGACATTTTTCGGTGACGACCTTGCCTCTGCCGCCGCAGTCGGGACAGGCGCCGACCCGCACCGTCCGCCCGAACATCGTGTCCTGCCTATAGCGGACCTGCCCCTTCCCGCCGCACTTGGGACAGGAGCGGAACGCCGTTCCGCCCTTCGCGCCCGTTCCGCCGCATGCGGTACAGGGCTCGTTGCGCAGATAGGTGATCTCGCGCGTACAGCCCTTTGCGGCGTCCATGAAGGAGAGCTTCATTTCGAGTTGGATGTCCTCGCCCGTGCGGTCGCGCTGAACGGACGCGCTTCCGCCGAATCCGTGCAGAATGGTGTCGAAGATGTCGCCGAATCCGCCGAACCCGCCGAAGTCCGCCCCCATGCCGCCGAATCCGCCGCCCATGCCGGGATGCTCCCGCTCATAGTCGTATGCGGCGCGCTTCTGCTTGTCGGAGAGAACTTCGTTCGCCTCGTTGATCTCCTTGAATTTTTCGGCGGCGAGCTTGTCGTTGGGGTGAAGATCGGGGTGATACTGCTTGACGAGCTTTTTATACGCCGCCTTGATCTCCTCCTCGCTCGCGTCCTTCCCGACGCCGAGTATTTCGTAATAGTCCTTTTTTTCCGGCATAAGATGTCCTTGTTTTTTGTTTTCCCTGCGGCGATGTAGGCAGCAGGGACTGCGTATATAGGCTTTGGCTCCGCGCTCGGTTATGACACTGCGAAATCCGCGCTTTGGGCGGTATGACAGTGGGAACGGACTGCGTATCTGGAGATACACTCCTCCCTCGCTTCGCTCGGTCGTCGGTATGACAGCGAAAAACAGACAGACGTTCTAAATCACGTCATGTTGAGAGCAGTCGAAACATCGCCTTGATTTTTAAGACCTTGCGCTTTGGGCGGCAGGGACCGCCGCAAAGCCCGTCGCGCCCGCCGGCGCTCCTGTCGCGGCGTTGTTCACAGCCCACAGGGCTGTTGAACAGAAGCAACGCCGCTCCACCCTTCAACTGCAGCTATGCCTCCGTTCAGAGTGACGTAATCAATACAGCGTATCGGTCTGACAGCGTAATTTCCTTAAATCCCCATGCGCGGAGCAGGGTTCCCCTGCGGCAGCGCCCACAATTTGCGCGATACTTCGCGCTTGTTGTCCGATGAAACGAACAAGAGGGCGAGTGAGTTAAGGCGCAAAAGCACTTTTCCTCGCACGTTTTTTTACGAAACGCCCTTACGGTGAGAGTTCAAGGGGATACGCTCGGGCTACGCCCTCGGTATGACAGGGGAACCATGCAGGGGCGTGAGCAAAAAAACGTGCGAAACTTTTACTGATGAAACTCCTCATCTCCGCCGTCGGCGGGACCGCCGGGCTGCTGAGATGCCGTCTGCTGATAGAGTTTTGCAAAGATGGGCTGAACTTTATTCGAGAGCTCCTCGAACGCCGACTTGAATTTCTCCTCGTCGTCCGATTCGAGATCCTTCTTTGCGTCCTCGACCGCTGCGTTCAGCGTCGCCTTGTCGTCGTCGGAGAGCTTGTCGCCGCTCTCCTTCACCGTCTGTTCGATGGAGAAGATGAGCCCGTCGAGCTTGTTGCGCGCCTCGACCTTCTGTTTTCTCTTCTTGTCCTCTTCGGCGTACTGCTCTGCGTCCTTCACCGCCTTGTTGATCTCGTCCTCGCTCAGATTGGTGGAGGAAGTGATCGTGATATCGGTGCTCTTGCCCGTGCCGAGATCCTTCGCCTCGACATGCACGATACCGTTCGCGTCGACGTCGAACGTGACTTCGATCTGCGGAATGCCGCGGGGTGCGGGCGCAATGCCCGTGAGCATGAATCTGCCCATCGTCTTGTTGTCGCGGCAGAATTCGCGCTCGCCCTGCAAGATGTGAATCTCGACGCTCGTCTGGTTGTCCGCCGCCGTGGAGAACACCTGCGACTTCTTGACGGGGATCGTCGTATTTCTGTCGATGAGCCTTGTGAACACGCCGCCGAGCGTCTCGATGCCGAGGGAGAGGGGCATGACGTCGAGAAGAAGGACGTCCTTCACTTCGCCCGTCAAAACGCCGCCCTGAATGGCCGCGCCGACCGCGACGCACTCATCGGGATTGACGCCCTTGAAGGGCTCTTTGCCCGTGATCTGTTTGACTTTTTCGATGACCGCCGGCACACGGGTGGAGCCGCCGACGAGAATGACCTTGTTGATGTCGCCGTAGGAAAGACCCGCGTCCTTCATCGCGAGGCGCATGGGCTCCGCCGTCTTTTCCACGAGGTCGGAGATGAGCGCCTCGAATTTCTGGCGGGTGATCTCGAGTTCGAGATGGGCGGGACCCGCCTCCGTCATGGAGATGAAGGGCAGGGAGACGGAAGTGGAAGTCATGCCCGAGAGCTCGATCTTCGCCTTCTCCGCCGCCTCTTTGAGCCGCTGCATCGCCATCTTGTCTTTGGAAAGATCCACGCCGTGGCTCTTTTTGAATTCGTCGACCATGTAGTCCATGAGGCGCTTATCGAAGTCGTCGCCGCCGAGCATGTTGTTGCCGTTCGTCGCGAGTACTTCAAACACGCCGTCCGAAATTTCGAGAATGGAGACGTCGAAGGTGCCGCCGCCGAGGTCGTAAATCATGACCTTGCTGTTTTCCTTCTCCTTGTCGAGCCCGTAGGAGAGCGCCGCCGCCGTGGGCTCGTTGATGATCCGCAGTACGTTGAGTCCCGCGATCTTGCCCGCGTCCTTCGTCGCCTGACGCTGTGCGTCTGTGAAATATGCAGGACAGGTGATGACGGCGTCCGTCACCTTTCCGCCGAGATATGCCTCTGCGTCCGC
This sequence comes from uncultured Clostridia bacterium, assembly GCA_947630245.1. Taxonomy (GTDB): domain Bacteria; phylum Bacillota; class Clostridia; order Christensenellales; family Borkfalkiaceae; genus Gallimonas. The sequence goes on from CANRGR010000012.1 coordinate 21,442, forward strand.
TTTCAGCTTGGAGAGGATCATCGCCGAGATCTCCTGCGGGGAGTATGCCTTCTCGTCGATCTTCACCTTGTAATCCGATCCCATCTTCCGCTTGATGGAGATGACCGTCTTGTCGGGATTGGCGACCGCCTGACGCTTCGCCACCTGTCCGACGACGCGGGACCCGTCTTTCTGGAATGCGACGACGGAGGGGGTCGTTCTGCTGCCCTCCGCGTTGGCGATGACGACGGGCTCGCCGCCCTCCATGACCGCCACGCACGAATTGGTTGTACCTAAGTCGATACCGATAACTTTGCTCATATTTTTTCGCTCCTTTTATTTCTTAAATTTCCGGGGGACACGCTGCTGCGGTTCCCCATGCCGATGATTCGGTTATTTGATCACGACGACCTGCGCATAGCGCAGTACTTTTCCGTTTTGCCGATACCCCTTGCGGTAGACTTGTTTCACGGTTCCGCCCGTCTCGCCCTCGGCGGGATCGACCGCCATGATCGCCTCGTCCGTCTCCGCGTCGAAGGGCTGCCCGACGGGGTTGATCTCCTCGATCTTCTCCTCCCTGAGGAGACTGCGGAAGCTCTCCATCACCATCTCGATGCCCTTGCGGGTGCCCTCCTCCGCACAGCTTTCCAGCGCGCGTTCGAGGTTGTCCGCAATGGGGAAGAGCCCTTTCACGACGTCCGCCCTGCCCTCGGCGTACCGCTGCGCGCTCTCCCGCGCCGTACGCTTGCGGTAGTTCTCGTACTCCGCCGTCACAAGATACCATTTGCGCTTCATGTCCTCCGCTTCCGCCCTTGCAAGCTCCAACTCGCTCGGCGGGGCGGGCTCGGACGGCGCCTCCGTCTCCGGCTCCCGCACGGGAGTCTGTTCCTCGTTCGCGGGGTCCTGTTGTTCCTTTTTCTTCTTTTCCACGATTTTCACCGACCTTAAAAGTTCCATTCCTAATATAATGCCGATTTGCTCCGCTTAAACGCTTTTCGGGAAATTTTACGCCTTTTTCGGGAAATTTTTTTCCGCCTCCCCCTTTACATCCGCACGGAAATGTATTAAAATGAAAGAAAAGTCGGAAAATAAGGGGAATCTATGGAACTGCGAGCTTATGAACTTACGGCAAAACACAACGCGAAGGTCAAAATCCGCCTGATGGAAGGACACTTTGCCACACAGCACTCCCACATCAGCCACTGCATTGATATGACCGCCGTCAAGTCGGAAATGAACATGGCGCGCGCGAGCGCAAAACTCTTTGCGGAGAGCTTTTACGGCACGCCCATCGACACCATTCTGACCCTCGAACGCACCAAGATGATCGGCGCGTTCCTTGCAAGCGAACTCGCCTCCACGGGGATCAACATCGACCGCGACATCGCCGTCATCTCCCCCGAGATCACCAACGGACAGCTCATCATCCGCGATAACGTCGTGCCCTATGTGCACGGCAAACGCATTCTGCTGCTCACCGCCACCGCCACGACGGGACTCACGCTCGCGAGCGTGCTCGAAGGCGTACGGTATTACGGCGGACATACCGCCGGCGCCGCCGCGGTGTTCGGCGGAAACTTCTCCTTTAAGAATATCCCCGTCGTACGGCTCTTCGGCGTGGAGGATATCCGCGGATACAGCTCCTTCTCCGCCACCGATTGCCCCTACTGCCGCGCGGGCATCAAAGTGGACGCCCTCGTTAATTCGTACGGATATAGCAAAATATAAGTTCACGCGATTGCTTGCTCGCCTACGGCTTCGAAAGCAATCGCCGTGAGGAAACGTGCTCTTACGCCTTAACTTGTTTGTCCTCTCGTTCGTTTCATCGGACAATAAGCCGAAGGGATTCGGCAAATTGTGGGCGCTTATGGAAAAGCGTGGTTTTCCAACGCGCAGAGAAGAACCCCTCACCGCCCTACGGGCGGAGCTCCCCTGAAAGGGGCGCCAAGCGAGAGCCTTTACTGTCATACCGAGCGGAGCGCGAAGCGCGGAGCGAGTGTATCCCCCCATACGCAGTCCGTATTGAATGAGGGGATTCTCTCGGGCACTTCGTGCCCTCGGAATGACAGGAAAACAGCAGGGCGTTCTTATTACGTCACCCTGAGCTTGTCGAAGGGTCGCCATAGTCTTAAAATCAAGGCGATGTTTCGGCTGCGCTCAACATGACGTGATTTGATAACACTACGGAGGTGAAGAATTTGAATTGGAACAGGTGGGGGCAAAGCGACCCGACATATTCGCAGGCAAAGGCAAACAGCACGATGGCGGAAGCAGAGGCAAGAGCGGCGCGCGCACGCGACCTTCACTCCGCAAACAAGAAAAAAGAGGCGGAAAAACCTGCCAAAGAAAACAAAAACAAATGAGTATGGCGCCGCCGATGCCATTGGGCATCGGCGGCGCCGTTTTTCCACCCAATCTCCAAACCCGTCTCTTTAATCTCCGAAAAAGTTTTTGATGATCTCCAAAATCTTGCTCTTATACACGATGTTCCCGTTGCCGCCCGAGAAACAGAGGGGCGGATAGACCACGCACCACCAATTATCCCCCTTCCCCGAGCCGAGTTCGAGAATGAGCGCGTCATAGACGCCCGCTTCGAGGGTCACGCTGTCGTAGACGCGCGTCGGAAATTCCTCCTTTTTGAGGCTCGCCCTTGCGCCGTAGCCGTACCCGTGCGCGCGCAGCGCCCGATCCGCGACTTCCCCGATTTCGCCGAGCCGACCGCCGACCGCGGCGATCGCCTCCTCCTTCGTTTTGCATTCCGCGACGATCGGCGTGAGATATTCCACCACCGCGTCGCGCACTTCGTATTTCACCGCCTGCGCCGCCGCCTCGTTGGAATCCGCGCGGATGTGGATCCGCAGATACTCCCTTTGCTCCTCCCCGCGCCCGAACGCGATACACAGCGCCGCGATTGCCGCCGCCAGCGCAATCATGAGTCCCGCTCTCACCGCCGTCTCCCGTTTCATGAAAAAACCTCCGCCGTTTTGTGCGAAGGTTATGGACGGATGAGAGTATTTTTATACCGCCACGGCAAAATTTCCGCCGCGTTCATTTTCCGAGCAGAAAGAGACGGTCCGAGAGCGCTCCGAGGGTTTGGGGCGGAAGCGTCTCGCCGCGCGCGCCCTCTTTGACCGACAGCTCGCCGAGAATCGCCCGCGCCTCCTCCCGCGAGAGAGAAAATCCGCTCATCAGATTGTTTTCGAGCGTTTTGCGGCGGTTGAGAAAGGCGCACCGCACCGTTTCGCGGTACGTCTTTTCGCTCAGAACGGAAAACCCGCCGGCGGTAAAGTCGATTCTGACGACGGCGGAATCCACATTGGGACGGGGGGTAAACATCGTTTTCGGCACGCTCCTTGTGACGCGGCAGTTCCCGCGGCGGGCGATTGCCGCCGTGACTGCGCCGTAGTCCGACGTGCCCGCCTCCGCCGTGAAGCGGCGCGCGACTTCCTCCTGCACCATGACCGTGAGCCCCGTGCAGAGCGCGCTCTCCTCGACGAACTTCATCACGATCGGCGTCGTGACATAGTACGGAAGATTCGCCACGACGCAATACCCGCCGAGCGTGCGCTCCGTCTCGCGCAGATCCTCCCGTGCGAAATCGCGAAAGACGACTTCCGTATTCTCACAGCCCGAGAGGGTCTCCGCCAGCACGGGACGGAGGGTTTTGTCGATCTCATAGGAGATCACCCGTCCCGCGCGCGCCGAGAGAACGCGCGTGAGCGCGCCCGCGCCCGCGCCGATCTCCAAGACCGTCGTGCTCTTGTCCACGCCCGCGTCGCTCACAATCGCGCCGAGGAGATTGGAATCGGTCAAAAAGTTCTGACCGTATCGCTTTTTGAAGGTGAAATTGTTCCGTTTGAGGACTTCTTCCATGCTTTTCCTCGCGTAATTTGTGCCCAACGCGCCATACTGACGGCGAGGGAACGACCCTCCTCACCGATGAGAAAGGAGAGCCGCAAGGCTCTCTCATTTTTTTTCGAATCTATCCGAGTTTCGGAAACAGCGCCCTTGCGTTTGCGCGGATCGCTTCCACCATCTCCCGCCGTTCCACGCCCTTCAACGCCGCAAGCCGCTCCACGATGACGGGAGTGTTCGCGGGCGTATTCTTCTCGCCGCGGAAGGGGGACAGATACGGGCTGTCCGTCTCGGACAAAATGCGCTCCATCGGGCACGCCGCCGCGCTTTCGGCGACCCGTCTCGCGTTTTTGAAGCACACGACCCCGCCGAAGGAGAAATACGCGCCGAGTTCGAGAAAGGCGTCGAGATTTTCCCGCCCGTAGCAGTAGCAGTGCATCAAAAATCCGCCGCCGAGGAGCGATTTGTGCTCTTTGAGAATCGCGAGCGTGTCGGCGCAGGCGTCGCGGGAATGGATCTCGACGGGAAGTCCGTCCGCAAGTTCGAGCTGGTCAATCATCAGCCTCCATTGCAACCGCCTGTCGGGGTCGGGATAGTGGTAATCGAGCCCGATCTCCCCCACCGCGACGCATTCGGGCATTGCGGAAAGTGCGCAAAATTCGTCTTTGAACGCGGCCTTTATCAGACCTTCTTTCGCCTCGGAGGGGTGGATTCCCACCGTAAAACGGCACCCGTTATGCGTTTTCGCAAAGCCGGCATGCCACCGCGCGTGGGAAAGCGTGTCGCTCGCGAGAATCACCGTGTTCACGCCCGCCGCCTTGATTTTTTCCCATTCCGCGGGAAATTCGTACCCCTCCTCCGCAAAATGGGCATGCACGTCGATCATCTGATCTTCGCCCCGCTTTCCACCGCCTTTTCGGGCGAGAGGAGACTGAGATTTCCCTCCCCGTCCTCGGCGCAGAGAATCATGCCCTCGGAGAGCACGCCGCACAGCTTCACGGGTTTCAGATTCGTGACGAGCACGACCCTCTTCCCCACCATTTCTTCGGGCGTGTAGTATTTTGCGATCCCCGAGACGACGGAGCGGACTTCCTCGCCCACCCGCACCGTCTCGTGGAGCAGTTTTTCGCTCTTTTGCACCTTTTCGCAGGCGATGACTTCGCCCACTTTCAGCTCGATTTTCGAAAAGTCGTCGATCGAAATCTCCGCTTTCTCCGAAATCTCCGCCTTCGGAGGCTTTGAAGGTTCCGCTTTTGCGGACGCGAGAAGTTTCTCCACTTCCGAAAGTTCCTTGCGGATGTCGTAGCGGGGGAAGAGGGGCGGAAGTTTCCGCACCTGCGCGCCCGCCCGCAAAGAACCGAATTTCGCCTCGCCGAATCCGACGTCCGCGGGATAGGAGAAACTCTCCAAGATGAATGCGGGCGCCTTCGTGAGGAAGGGTTTGAGAAGAATCGCCGACACGCGGCACACTTCCGCAAGGTGATAGAGCACCGTGCCGAGCCGCTCCTTTTTGCCCGGATCCTTTGCGAGCAGCCAGGGCTGGGTTTCGTCGATATATTTGTTTGCCCGCCCGACGAGCGCGAAGATGTGTTCGAGCGCCTCGGGCGCGTTGAGCCGATCCATCGCGTCCTTCACGCGCGGGAAGAGAGCGTCCGTCATCTCCTCGATCTCGCGGTCGAGGGGTTCAATCTCTCCGCATGCGGGCAGGGAATCGAAGTTCTGTGTGATCATCGCCGTCGTGCGGGAGACGAGATTCCCGAGATCGTTCGCAAGGTCGGCGTTGATTCTGCCGAGGAAGCGCTCGCCCGTATATTCGCCGTCGCTGCCGAAGGGAATCTCGCGGAGCAGATAGTAGCGCACCGCGTCCGCGCCGTACCGCTTGACGAGCTCGTAGGGGTCGGTCAGCTCGGGGCGGGCGTTCTCCTTCGATTTGGAGAGTTTCTCGCCGCCGATGAGCAGCCACCCGTGCCCGTAAATCTGCTTGGGGAGCGGCTCGCCGAGCGCCATTAAAATCGCGGGCCAGACGATCGCGTGGAACCGCACGATCTCCTTGCCCACGAGATGCAGATCCGCGGGCCAATATTTTTTGTAGCGTTCGTCGCCGTCCGTGCCGTATCCGAGCGCGGAGATATAGTTCAGAAGCGCGTCGATCCAGACGTACGCCGTGTGCTTTTCGTCGAAGGGAAGGGGCACGCCCCACTTCACCGTCGTGCGGGAGACCGAAAAGTCGTTGAGACCCGCTTTGAGGAAGTTGTTCACCATCTCGTTGACGCGGGACTTGGGCTGCAAGAAGGCGGGGTTGTCCTCATAGAGTTTGAGGATGCGGGGAGCGTACTTGGAAAGGCGGAAGAAATAGCTCTCCTCCTTTTGCAGGGAGACGTCTCTGCCGCAGTCGGGACATTTCCCGTTTTTCAGCTGCGCCTCCGTCCAGAACGCCTCGCAGGGCGTGCAATAGTATCCCTCGTATTCCGCCTTGTAGATGTCGCCGCTGTCATAGAGTTTTTGGTAGACCTTCTGCACACAGCGGATATGATCTTCGTCCGTCGTGCGGATGAAGCGGTCGTAGCCGATGTCAAGCAGCCGCCACATGTCTTGAAGCCGACCGACGAGCGGATCAATGAACCCGCGGGGCGTGACGCCGCGCTTTGTCGCCTCTTTTTCCACCTTCTGCCCGTGTTCGTCCGTGCCCGTCAGAAAGTAGACGTCCTCGCCCATGAGCTTGTGAAAGCGGGCGAGCGCGTCGCAGATGACCGTCGTATAGCAATGCCCGATGTGCCAATTCCCGCTGGGATAATAGATGGGCGTTGTGATATAAAACTTTTTCATGGATCTCCTCCGAATGCCATTATAGCGCAAATCAAAAGAAATAGCAACGATTTTCGGGCGGGAATCGGGCGGAGCGCGGCGGGCGGTTTGTCCGCATATTTCCCCCGCTTTTGCCATACAATAGCGCATGAACGGAATTTTCGGCGCGGTGTTTCTGCTTTCCGCCCTGCTCTTCCTCATTTTCGATCCCGACGGCTTTCTCGGCGCGCTTCTTGCGGGCGGGCAGAAGGCGGCGACCCTCTCGCTCTCCCTTCTCGCCGTCTACTGCGTCTGGCTGGGATTCTTTAAGGTGCTCGAAAAAAGCGGGCTCGCGGGGAATCTCTCGCGGCGGATGCTCCCGCTCGCAAGACGGCTCTTCCGCTCCGACGATCCCGCCGCTCTCGGCGACGCATGCGGAAATCTCTCCGCCAATCTGCTCGGGCTCCCCGGCGCGCCCACGCCGCTCGGAATCCGCGCCGCGGAACGGTTCTGCGCGGCAAACAATTTCTACGCCGCCGACATGCTCTTTGTGCTCAACGCCACAAGTCTGCAACTTCTGCCCGCGACCGTCATCGCCATGCGCCTTGCGGCGGGCTCCTCGGCGCCCGCGGATATCTTCTTGCCCACCCTACTCTCGACCCTCCTCTCCTCCGCGCTCGGCGTTCTCCTGCTTTCTCTCACGTCCCGAAGAAAAAGGCGGAGAAAACGATGAAGTTCCTCTCCCTCCTCATTCCCCTGCTCTTTCTCCTCGTCTTTTCCTACGCCCTCCGCAGGAAGGTCCGCCTCTACGACGCCTTTACCGAGGGCGTGAAGGACGCCGCGCCCCTGATTCTGACCCTCTTCCCCTTCCTCGCCGCCATTCTCATGCTCAGCGAACTCTTCGAGCAGAGCGGACTGTCCGCCATGCTCGCCTCCGTTCTCTCCCCCGCCCTCCGCGCGCTCGGCATTCCGGCGGAGATCGCAAAGCTCGTCCTGCTCAAACCCTTCTCGGGAAGCGGCTCCACCGCGCTGCTCGGCGAGATCTTCTCCTCCTACGGCGCGGACAGCTACATCGCCCGCTGCGCCTGCGTCGCCTACGGGTCGGGCGAGACCGTGTTCTACATCTCCGCCGTCTACTTCGCCCGCACCAAACGGAAAAAATTGTTAAAACCAATCATGATTTCCCTCACCGCAAATTTTGCCGCCGTCGTATTCGGCTGTTTTCTGTGTCGATTTTTGTAAGATAACCGCGATAAAAATGATAAAATGTAATTTTGTGACAAAACAAAAATGTTACTTTGATGATAATTTTCATATTATGATCCTGCGCATACAAAAACATTCTCCCGAAAAAATTCCAAAGAATTTGATTTACTTTCAGGCGAAAAGGGAATATAATAGTCTCATCAAACGAAGCGGGACAGCCCGCAAGAAACGAACGCTCATAATTTTCCCCCTTATCATATAAGGAGTCCCCTCGGGAATGCTGTTCCCGGGGGGACTTCCGTTTTCTCATGCAAAGCGGATTACGGCGCCGCGGCGGGCGGAGCCTCGGTCTTTGGCGGACGGGAAAGATCGGAGCCCTCGGCATAGACGAGGAGCACGGAATAGAGCAATCCCGGACCGAAACTGAAAAAGTGGCATTCGACGAGGCTCGTGAGGAGCAGTGCGGCGATGGAGAGGAAGATATAGGTCTTTTCGGGGCTCGGGTTGCGGAAGAGCATGAAGAGCGTCTCCACCCGATGCAGGAGATAGCACACGAGCCCGAAGATCCCGCACGAGGCGAGCATTTGAAGAAGGGTATTGTGATAGCGCGGGGGCAGGAAGGTGGATCCCTTGATGGAGGGATCAATCCATTGGAATGCGGTACAGCGGTAAAATCCCACGCCGAAGAAGGGCGCGGACGTGAAGTGGTTCCAGCCCTCTTCATACAGCTCCGTGCGCCCGTTGGAGACGTCGCCGCCGAAGGTCTTGTTGAGAAGATCGCCGAAGAGTTTGACGAATTTGTCGCGCAGGACGGCGGCGAGGCAGACCGCCGCAAAGAATGCCGCCGCGAGGACGATGAGATGGAGCAGGCGCTCCTCTTTGCCGCACGGGATCAGCAAAAGGACGAATCCCGCGGCATACAGCGCCGCGCCCGCGAGAATGGAACTGCGGCTCTGCGTCATGACGAGCCCGCCGAAGAGCAGGCAGGAAAGGACGGTGTAGATCCACCCGTGCCGCGAACCGCGCGCAAGATAGAGCGCGGCGGGCAGGGACATCGCGATCACACAGCCCACGTTATTGTACATGCCCCAGCCCGTGATGAGCACGCCGCGGTCGCTTCCTCCGTCCGCGTCGTGCAGAATCCCCGATTTGAGATACATGCCGAGGAGTTCGACGAGCATGCCGAGCCCGATCGCCAAAAACAGCTTGGCGAAGTCGCGCTTTCCCGCGCTCGTCCAATCCACGCCGTAATAAAAATAGAAGTACAGCCCGCAGAGCGAAGCGATGACGGCGAAGCCGAAGAGCGCCGTGCGGAATCCGTAAGAGCCCGAGAACAGCCCGCCGAGCACAAAGGAGAGCCCGAGCCCGCCGAAGCCGAGTGCGAGCAGGGGCGGTTTTTTCTTCTGTCCCCGCCAAAGAATGGTGACGAGCCGCCCGATCATGAGCACGCCCGCAAGGCACAGAATGACGGTGAGCTGGATCCGGAAGGCGGGAAGATAGAACGCCGCCGTATGGGGGTGGAGCGCGGGGTTATTCTCATAGGAAACCGTCATATAGGAACAGCAGGCGATGGGAATGAGGGCGCGGACGTCGGCGTCGAACAAAATGACGAGCGTCCCGAGGAGAAGATAGAGATAAAAGACGGGAAGTTCGAGCGAAAACAGATTGGCAAGCGCCATGAGCGCGACGACAAGAGACAGATACCACGGCGAACGGAAAAAGGCGCAGAGCGTCCGGATGGGCGCGCTCGTTCTCAATTTTGCGATGGATTCCGTCAGCATACTGTCATTCTACTCCTTTGCGGCGGAAAAATCAAGCCTTTTCCGAACGCGGGCGGAAATTACTTCCCGCCGAGCAGTTCGCGGTAAATTTCGCTCTTGGGGACGCCGCGGTCCCGCGCGGCGAGTTTGAGCGCCTCCTTTTTGTCGTACCCTTCTTCGAGATACTTTTGCACATGTTCCGCGGCGGAGAGCGCGTTGAGGGGATTCTCCCGCTCCTCCGCGCCCGCGACGAGCAGGACGTATTCTCCCCGCTTCTCGCCCGCAAGTCCCTTTGAGAGGCGGAAGCGCACCGTCTCCTCGTGGATCTTCGTGATCTCGCGGACGGCGCAGGCGTCGCGGTCGCCGAACGCCTCGAAACAGGACGCTATATAGCGGTCCACGTCCTGCGGGGCGCAGTGGAAGATGAGCGTCTCGCGCGACAGGGCGTACCGTTCGAGCAGTTTCTTCCGCTCGCCCGCCTTCTCGGGGAGAAAGCCGAGGAAGGTAAACCGGTCGGCGGGGAGGGCGGAGAGCACGAGCGCGCAGGGAAACGCGCAGGCGCCCGGAATGACGGTGTACGGCTCGCCCGCCTCGCGCAGCATTGCGCAGACGGCGTTGCCCGGATCGGAGATGACGGGCATTCCCGCGTCCGAGACGATCGCCACTTCCTCGCCCGCGCGCGCATGCGCGAGAATCTTCTCCGCCGCCTCCCGTTCGTTGAATTTATGGCAGGAGAAGAGGGGTTTTTTGATTTCATACGCCGTGAGCAGTCCGAGCGTATGGCGGGTGTCCTCGCAAAAGATCACGTCCGCCCCGCGTAGCGTTTCGAGCGCGCGCAGGGTGATGTCTTTGAGATTCCCGATCGGGGTCGCAACAAAACTGATCATGTTAGTTCTCCGTATCCGGGGCGGTTGACGAGGGTGGGCAGGATTTCGAGCCCCTGCCGCCCACCCTTTCCCGCGGCGAGCAGAACGGCGTACGGCGCCGCGCCCTCCTTTCCCGCCACCGGCTGCAATTTTTTGGGTTCCAGATTGTGTGCCCGCAGTACCGTGATGAGATCCGCGAGACGGTCGGCGCGATGGATGAGCGCAAACCGTCCGCCGAATTTGAGACAGCGCGCCGCCGCCGCGACGAGTTCTTCGAGCGTGAGCGAAAGCTCCTTGCGGCAGACCGCCTTGTCCGCGTCCGCCTTTTCGAATCCGCCCTTCTCATAGGGCGGATTGGCGAGAATGAGCGAAAACGCCTCCACATAGCGGGCGGGAATGTCCTGTATTCGGACATTTTCGACGGTGAATTTGTCGCAAAGTCCGTTGAGGGCGACCGTGCGCGCGCTCATTCCGGCGAGCGCGGG